>DUUR01000106.1 GCA_012841425.1 Bacteroidales bacterium
AAAATGAGGATTGATATAATAACTGTGCTCCCCGAAATGATTGAAGGTACTATTAACACCAGTATTCTCAAGAGGGCTCAGGATAAAGGACTTGTAACATTTGAGCTCCATAATCTACGTGACTATACACTGGATAAGCACAAGAGAGTAGACGATTATCCTTATGGAGGTGAGGCTGGTATGGTTTTGCAAATCGAGCCAATCGACAGAGCAATTGCAAACTTGAAATCCCAGCGAGATTATGATGAAGTTATATTTACAACCCCCGATGGTGAGCAGTTTGTACAATCAACCGCAAACGAGCTTTCACTTCTCAATAACATTATTATTCTTTGTGGTCATTATAAAGGAGTAGATTATCGTGTTAGGGAACATCTGATAACAAGAGAAATATCAATAGGTGATTTCGTTTTAACTGGAGGTGAACTTGCTGCTGCTATAATTGCAGATGCTGTAGTAAGACTTATCCCAGGTGTAATTGGAGATGAACAGTCGGCTTTGTCCGACTCATTCCAAGATAATCTGCTTGCCCCCCCCGTGTATACAAGACCAGCGGATTATAATGGTTGGACTGTTCCCCAGGTGCTTCTTTCTGGTCATGAGAGAAAGATTCAAGAATGGCGTCTTGAGCAGGCAGAAAAACGTACAAAACATCTAAGACCCGATATATCTAAGAAAATGTAATTTGGCTCATTTACAAATACATCATATAAACTATTCGTAATTCCTAAAATTTTATATCTTTGTGATAAACAGTTTAAAAATACAAAACAATGAAAGGAATTGTTTTAGCCGGTGGTTCAGGTTCTAGATTATTTCCCATTACCAAAGGGGTCTCTAAGCAAATGCTCCCTATCTTTGATAAACCAATGGTTTATTATCCTATTTCAACATTAATGCTCGCAGGTATAAGAGAGATTTTAATAATCTCCACCCCCTCCGACTTACCTGGTTTTAAGCGACTGTTAGGTGATGGGTCCGACTATGGAGTGAAGTTTGAGTATGCCGAACAGCCTAGCCCCGATGGGCTTGCACAAGCTTTTATTATTGGTGAAGATTTCATTGGCGAAGACTCTGTCTGCTTGATTCTAGGAGACAATATTTTTTATGGACAAAGCTTTAGATTAATGCTACAAGAAGCTTTGGAAGATACTGAAAAGCACAATGAGGCCACTATATTCGGATACTACGTAAATGATCCTGAGAGATATGGTGTTGTAGAATTTAATGAAGATAGGAAAGTTATATCAATAGAAGAAAAACCTCTGAATCCTAAATCAAATTATGCAGTGGTTGGGCTCTATTTTTATCCAAATAGTGTAATAGATATTGCAAAAAAAATAAAACCATCAGCACGTGGTGAGTTAGAAATAACAACCGTAAATGAAAATTATCAAAACCTAAAACAGCTAAATCTTCAAATATTAGGGAGGGGTTTTGCTTGGCTCGATACAGGTACGCACGATTCTTTGTCAGAAGCTTCAACATTCATAGAAGTGCTCGAAAAACGTCAAGGACTTAAAATTGCTTGCTTAGAGGAAATTGCTTGGAGTAATGGTTGGATAACAAAAGATGATTTGCGTAGAATAGCCGAGCCTATGAAGAAAAATCAATACGGACAATATCTTTTAAAAATAGCAGATTTAGGTTGATTTCATGGAGGTTATTGAAACTACGATAGAAGGACTAAAAATAATTAGGCCAAATATATATAAAGATGATAGAGGGTACTTTTTTGAGTCATTCTCACAAATAAAATTTAATGAGATAGTATGTAACACTGTTTTCGTTCAAGATAACGAAAGCAACTCTAAATATGGTGTACTTAGAGGTTTGCATTATCAAAAGCCCCCCTTTGCTCAAGCAAAACTTGTTAGAGTAATCAAAGGAAAAGTATTAGATGTTGCTGTAGATATACGAAAAGACTCCCCTACATATGGTAAACATTTTGCAGTTGAGCTTTCAGATGAGAACAGGCTTCAAATTTATATTCCTCATGGATTTGCACATGGTTTTGTTGCACTTACCAAAGAAGTTATTTGTCAATATAAATGTGATAACTACTATTCTCCCGATCATGCAGCAGGCATAAAATGGGATGATGAACAGCTAAATATTAATTGGAGGTTGCCTTTTGAAGATATAATATTATCTGAAAAAGATAAGATAAACCCTCCTTTTAGTCAACTGTAATTTCTCCTCAGGGTAATAATCAACAAGTAAATGACCAATCAGTTAGAGTAATAATTAATTAAGGTATAAAGTCAATATAATAATTAAATAAATATGGAAGCTAAAAACATATTAATAACCGGAGGTGCAGGTTTTATTGGATCTCATGTAGTTCGTTTCTTTGTTAATAAATACCCAAACTACAATATAATAAATCTCGATTTGTTAACCTATGCCGGGAACCTGCTGAATCTGAAAGACATTGAAGTTATGCCAAATTATACTTTTGTAAAAGAAGATATTTGCAATTTCGAAGCCATGCAGAATGTCTTTAAGAATCATAATATTCATGGTGTAATTCATCTTGCAGCCGAGAGTCATGTCGACCGTTCCATAACAGATCCTTTCTCCTTTGCTAAAACAAACGTTATGGGCACTCTAAATTTGCTACAAGCTGCCAGGGAGTATTGGAAGGGTGACTTCACCAATAAGATATTCTATCATGTGTCAACTGACGAGGTCTATGGAGAACTTGAGTTTAATGATGAACCATTCACAGAAAAAACATCTTATGATCCACATTCTCCATATTCAGCTTCTAAGGCTTCTTCTGATCATTTTGTGAGAGCATACCGCGATACTTATGGAATGCCCATACTAATTTCAAACTGCTCCAATAATTACGGTCCTTATCAATTTCCAGAGAAGCTCATACCGCTTTTTATAAACAACATTCGTAACAACAAGCCGCTACCTGTATATGGAAAAGGCGAAAATATTAGAGATTGGTTATATGTAGAAGATCATGCCCGAGCAATTGATATTATATATCATAAAGGACGTAAAGGAGAAACATATAATATTGGAGGTTTTAATGAATGGAAAAACATTGATCTTATTCATCTACTAGTTAAGGTATGTGATAGATTATTGGGCAGACCCGAAGGTGAATCAACAAAACTTATTACATACGTAACCGATAGGGCTGGACACGATCTGCGCTATGCTATTGATGCTTATAAAATCAAAAATGAACTTGGCTGGGAACCTTCACTTCAATTTGAAGAAGGTCTCGAAAAAACAGTCCATTGGTATCTCAATAATCAAGATTGGCTAGATCTTGTGACAAGCGGAGAATACCGCAGTTATTATCTGGAGATGTATGGTAATTAATCTTATAATTTAATATTATAAGCAATACTAAAACCAATGTTATAAAATTGCTTTTTTCTAATTGGACCCTGTTCATTGCCAAAACCCATATCACAATATAGTGAGAAGTCAAATTCGTTATATGCATAACCTGCCAAAGGAGCAAAAGTAAATGCAGTATAGCTAGGGCCTATTGCAACTCCTATTCGGGGTTCAATAAAAAAACCATTTTCAACTCCTCTTTGTGTAATCCTATAGCCAACAAAAGGTAATAAATAATTAAAAGCATCGTCTTTCTCATTCATTATGCTCGAGATAAATTTACCATCTCCATAAGGGTTATTATGTGCTTTTACACCAAGTGAGATAAAATTATTTTTGTTTAATGATAGTAAATTATCAGTTGTCAACCAGCTTATATTACCTCCCATGCCAAGCTTTTTGTTGCGTTCTGAATTTACTATAAATCCCATGTCTCCCGATATCCTTAGATAGTTGTCATACTGAGCCTGAGCATTTACAAAAAATATAAGGCTAAGAACGACTAGAAATAAGTTTTTTTTCATTTGGATAGTTATTTTAGTGTTCATAATCAAAATATTAATTCACATGTCATGCAAATTTAGCATATTTTCATCAATGACAATAAAAATTACGCATTTTCTCATGTTTGCTGGATAATATTAATAGTACTACATTTACAGAGTTTAAAAATTCAATAATCCGAAATTGATATAAATTAAATGTATGATAAACAGATCTTCTAAAATATATATAGCAGGACACAAGGGGCTTGTCGGGTCTGCTATCTTTAAAAATCTCAAAGAAAAAGGATTTACTAATATAATAGGGCGATCTCATAGTGAGTTAGATCTTTTAGATAGAGAGGAGGTATCTCGTTTTTTCGAAAAAGAAAAGCCTGAATTCGTATTCCTAGCAGCCGCAAAGGTTGGAGGTATAGTGGCAAATAATACCTATAGAGCAGACTTTATATATAAAAATCTACAGATACAGAATAATGTAATTGGAGAAAGTTTTAAGAATGGCGTAAAAAAACTACTGTTCTTAGGTAGTACCTGCATATATCCTAAAGAAGCACCACAACCTATGGCAGAAGATTCACTGCTGACTGGTCCTTTAGAATATACTAATGAGCCTTATGCAATTGCAAAGATAGCTGGACTGAAAATGTGTGAGAGCTTCAATATTCAGTACGGAACTAACTTTATTGCTGTCATGCCAACAAACTTATACGGGCCAAATGACAACTTCGATTTAGAAAAGAGTCACGTTTTACCCGCCATAATCAGAAAAATTCATCTCTCCAAAGCACTTATGGAAGGTGACTGGGATACTATCATGCGAGATGTAAATGCACGACCTATAGAGCAAATTTCTGGTTCTAATACTAAAGAAGAGATTACTGCTATATTAAATAAGTATGGAATATCAGAAAACAGATTAACCCTATGGGGAACAGGAGCACCTTTGCGTGAGTTCCTATGGAGTGAAGAGATGGCCGACGCATGTGTATTTATCATGGAGAATATAGATTTCTCAGATTTAATTAAGGGTAAAAAAGAAATCCGTAATTGTCATATTAATATAGGGTCTGGAGAAGAAATATCCATTAAAAATCTTGCATACCTAATAAAAGAGCGTGTTAATTATGCTGGACAAATAGATTTCGACAATTCTAAACCCGATGGAACAATGAGAAAACTAACCGATGTTTCGAAACTAAATGCTCTTGGGTGGAAGCATTCAATAGGGGTAAAAGATGGGGTTAAGATGCTGTATGAATGGTATCTTCGTAATCTTTAAAAAATAGAGCAGGTAAGCTTCGTTTTATGCTCAAACTTAGCTATTTTTGCACATATAAATAAAGAAATAATATTTTAAACATGAAGAGAGATCCACAAATTTTTAGCATAATCGAAAGGGAGCGTGAACGCCAACTTAAAGGGCTAGAGCTAATAGCCTCAGAGAATTTTGTAAGTAGCCATGTAATGGAAGCAGCAGGTTCGGTTCTAACAAATAAATACGCCGAAGGTTATCCTGGAAGACGTTATTATGGCGGGTGCGAAATAGTAGATTTGAGCGAGCAGCTAGCAATAGACAGATTAAAAGAAATATTTAATGCAGAGTGGGCAAATGTTCAACCTCACTCGGGTGCCCAAGCCAATAGCGCAGTCTTTTTAGCTTGTCTTAAAGCTGGTGATAAATTTCTAGGTCTAAATCTTTCTCATGGAGGTCATTTAACTCATGGTTCACCTGTTAACTTTTCGGGGTTAATGTATACCCCCTTAGAATATAATGTAAGAGAAGTTGATCAGAAAGTAGACTACGATCAGCTAGAACAGGTAGCACGTAGCGAAAAGCCAAAACTAATTATTGCAGGTGCGTCAGCTTACTCTCGCGAATGGGATTACTCACGCATTCGTAAGGTGGCCGACGAGATAGGCGCTATATTTATGGTAGATATGGCTCACCCTGCTGGTCTTATTGCTACTGGTTTGCTCGAAAACCCTCTTAAACATGCACATATCGTTACTTCAACCACGCACAAAACCTTACGTGGTCCTAGGGGAGGCGTTATCTTAATGGGCAATGATTTTGAAAACCCTTGGGGTGTTAAGACTCCAAAAGGTGAAGTTAAGATGATGTCAGCAATGCTAGATTCGGCTGTCTTCCCCGGAATGCAAGGTGGCCCACTTGAGCATATCATTGCAGCAAAGGCTGTGGCTTTCCATGAGGCTCTTCAACCAGAGTTTAAAGTATATCAACAACAGGTTAAGAAAAATGCAGATGCTATGTCTAAGGCATTTATCGACAAAGGATATAAGGTAGTATCTGATGGAACAGATAATCATATAATACTGGTCGATCTTCGATCCAAATTCCCCGAACTAACTGGGAAAGTAGGAGAAAATAAACTGGGAGAGGCTGATATTACTGTAAATAAAAATATGGTACCTTTCGATAGTAGATCACCATTCCAAACATCCGGATTAAGGTTCGGTACACCTGCCGTTACAACTCGTGGAGCCAAGGAGGATTTAATGGGTGAAATTGTTGAATGGATTGATGCCGTTCTTTTAAATCAAGATGACAATAAAATTATAACTTCAGTTCGCGAAAAAGTAAATACAACTATGAAACAATTGCCACTATTTTCATGGTAGTGAAATAAAAAGATAGCAAGTTTTTACTTGAACTAATAACAAAAGATAAGACGAGGGGTAGTAATTCTATTCCTCGTTTTTATTATATTTGCAAAAACTACATTCTGTAATAAGAATATTTCCTCTCAATATTAAGTAATAATGAGTGTCCTTCAAACAGATATAACTTTCATCCCAGGAATAGGTCCTAAGAGAGCCGAAATTTTAAATAAAGAAATAGATGTTTTCACTTTAAATGACCTGCTCAGATGGTATCCATATAGATATATCGATAGGAGTAGAATTTATTATATCCATGAAATTGATAACTCTTTAGCATATATACAACTAAAAGGTCAGATAAAATCATTCGAGACATTCGGCGAAGGGCGCAGAAAACGTTTAGTTGCTCATTTTACAGACGGAACCGGATTTGTTGATCTTGTTTGGTTTCAGGGAATAAAGTTTGTTGAAAACAAATATAAAGTAAATCAAGAGTATATAGTTTTTGGTAAACCTAATCTTTTTAATGGTAAATGGAATATTGCTCATCCAGAAGTTGATCCTTTCTTAACTGAAACTGATCGTCCAGACGGATTCATGCCAATGTATACCACTACAGAGAAAATGAAGAGTCGCTACCTAAACTCAAAGGCATTACACAAAATAATTGAAGGTGCTTTTGGAATGTTAAAAGGCAAGCTTCCCGAATCCTTATCAAAAGATGTAATTAAAGATGCTAATCTAATCACAATATATGATGCAGTCGAAAGCATTCATTTCCCCACCACAGTAGCTAAACTACAAGAAGCCGAATATAGACTAAAGTTTGAGGAACTTTTTTACATTCAGCTAAATATCCTTAGATATACTGCATACCGCAAAGATAAGCTTAAGGGTTTTATATTTAACAAGGTAGGCGATAATCTAAATAGATTTTATAAAAAGCATCTTCCTTTTTCTTTAACAAATGCACAAAAAAGGGTAATTAGAGAAATTAGAAAAGATACAGCATCTGGAAAACAGATGAACCGGCTCCTTCAAGGTGATGTTGGCAGTGGCAAAACGTTAGTGGCAATGATGTGTATTCTAATTGCTTTAGACAATGGTTTTCAAACTTGCGTAATGGCACCAACAGAGATACTAGCATCACAACATTATGAAACATTTTCTAGTATGCTCTCAGAAATGAATATTCGTGTTGAGTTGCTCACTGGTTCCACAAAAAAGAGAGAGAGAGAAGACATTCATTCCGGTTTAGAGTCTGGACAAATTGATATTCTAATTGGCACACATGCACTCATCGAGGATGTTGTTCAGTTTAATAACCTTGGCTTTGTTGTAATCGACGAGCAGCATCGTTTTGGTGTTGCGCAAAGGGCAAAGCTGTGGACCAAAAATAATCAACCTCCTCATGTACTGGTTATGACTGCTACACCAATTCCACGTACCTTGGCAATGACAGTATACGGAGATCTTGATGTGTCGGTAATTGACGAACTTCCTCCAGGTAGAAAGCCTGTTCAAACAGTACATAGGTATGACAAAAAACGTGGCGAGCTATACATGTTTATTAGAAATCAAATCAAATTGGGGCGTCAGGTTTATATTGTTTATCCGCTTATAGAGGAGAGCGAAACACTCGATCTAAAGAATCTCGAAGATGGGTTTGTTCATATTCAAGAAGCATTCCCTGAATTCACAGTAGACAAAATGCATGGTCGAATGAAACCATCAGAAAAAGAAGATGTTATGCAGCGTTTTGCAAAAGGTGAAACACAAATAATGGTGTCAACAACTGTAATAGAAGTGGGTGTTAATGTGCCCAACGCAACAGTTATGGTTATTGAAAGTGCTCAGCGATTTGGGCTTTCTCAACTTCATCAATTGAGGGGTAGGGTAGGACGGGGAGCCGACCAGTCATACTGCGTGTTGCTTACCCCATATGAATTGTCGTCCGATACCCGAAAGAGAATAGAGATAATGACAGAGAGTAACGATGGCTTCCTAATAGCCGAAGCCGATCTTAAACTTCGAGGGCCAGGTGATCTAGAGGGTACTCAGCAAAGTGGGATACCATTTAACCTAAGGATTGCAGATATCGTTAAAGATAATGACATTCTTTACAAAGCTCGTGAAATAGCCGAGAAGTTAATTGAAGAAGATCCAAACCTGGAGCATCCCAATCATGCAGTTCTCAAAAAACAATTAAGCATTCTCAGCGGTAATCGTTATGACTGGAGCAGGATTAGTTGAATCTAATTATTACTTTTACGGTAGCTAGAAATAAATAAATACAATAAAGATGAAAAAGGTTATATTATCAACACTAAGCTTTTTGCTTGTTATTCTAAATGTGTCATCACAAACCATTAGAGTTACTTATCCAATGGGTAGAGGTGGAGGCCCATCGGAGTCCAAAACTATAATGGAGATTTCTGATGGTTGGGCACGTATTCAAACGGACTTTGGCGATAGGTCTTCTGATGCACCAGTGCAAGCTACTTATCTCGACTTTACTAATGGAAAAGAAATTAAAACAGCTCTTTTACAAGACAGTGAGTCTATTTATACTACACGGTCATTTAAAATTAATGATGGTCTTGAGCTGCAAGACGAGACTGAGGTCATAGCAGGTTATTTATGCAAGAAGGCAAAAACCGTAATTAATACCAATACAATAGAAATATGGTACACAACCCAATTGGGAGCTATCGGTTCTGTACAGCCTGGTGTGGGAGTGCCTGATGGAGTTGTGCTTAAAGTGGCTAGAAATGGTAATACCGTTGCTCTTGCTAGTAAAGTAGAGCTATTAAATCATAAAACCAATTTAAAGCCTGAACTAAAAGGAGATGAACTAAAGTCTTCTGCCTTCAACTATAAAATTCAACAGAGTAGGGTTATCACAGCAAATGTTTTTGATCATGAAAGTATCTACTTTCGAGATATTCCAAAAGTAACAAATCTTGATGATGAGAAAGTGCTCAGGTTTGCTCAGGGATCAATATTAATGAAAAAAGTAAAGCTACCCGAAGATAATTCAGGTTACTCAATATTTACAGAGCTATCACATTACTCCGAGGGTGATGCATACGATCGCACGGGTTCGGTTTTTATAATACCTACCGAGAGAGAACAGTCATTCTTCGATGGTTTACTAAATGGAAAGGAGCACCTACCTCAGTACTTCGACAAAGATATGAAGCAGTACGAAGGGATGGTGGTCACCAATAACTATTTACCTCCTGTAGAATTAATGCGTTTCTATACCTCATTCGGAGTGCGTGGCTATAATCATATTGAAGTTGCCAACTACAATTGGCCAGACTCTGTAATCTTTAAACAAGAAGTTACAGATTATGCTTCTTTGCTAAAGGGCGATGTATGGGTAGGAATCTGGATTGGCAATTATGTCCACGATGGGCATAATGTAACGCTTGACATTAAATACTACCCACAAACTGTGAGTACTCCAAAGAAAGTTTATCCACTCTTCACAACAGTCAATATTATGGAGATGGCAGGTCAGGCATACCCCGAAAATCTATTTAGAAACGATTCTTTAACCGTCAACTTTAGCATAGATGATGATGTGAAAAATGGTTATATACGTTACATTTCCACTGGCCATGGCGGTTGGGGAGGGGGCGATGAATTCAACCCTAAAATGAATGAGATATTTTTAAACGGAGATCGTATTGCTGCCTATACACCTTGGAGAGAAGATTGTGGTAGTTATCGCGAACTCAATCCCGCATCTGGTAATTTTGCTAATGGACTCTCTTCCTCAGATTTAAGCAGATCAGGGTGGTGTCCTGGTACTGTCAGTTATCCAGTTTATATTCACGTAGGTGATTTAAAAGCTGGTGACCATCAAATTAAGGTTGCAATTCCTGTGGGTGATCCCGCAGCAAACAGTTTAAGTTACTGGTGTATTTCGGGTGTATTGGTAGGTGAATAATCCCCACCCATTATAAAACAATAAATAGTAAACGGGAGGGGATTATTAATTCATTAGGGAAGTTATCTCTAATCTAGTGTATTATATTTTAATGCTAACTCCTCCCGATAACCAAAAACCAGGTTGAGGAATATTCCCAAAATCTACTTGTTGTACATTAAAAATATTATTAGCATTTAAAAACAGATTGATTTTATTTAGCTTGTAATCAACCTTCACGTCTATCAAACTAAAGGGAGTATACTTCACTAATTCACCAGGTTGTAAATCAATATATTGTATATATGATCCAATTCTGTCTTGCCAACGAAACTTCCACGAAAATGTAAGATTATCAACTACCTCATGTTGAAGAGAAGCAGTGAATTTATGTCTTAAGTAATTTAGTCTGTAATTAGATATTAATTCACTCTCCCTTATATTTTGGTCAATATACATATAACCCAATGTAAGTGAGGTAAAAGGCTGATTGCTCCCTATCCATTCATGTAAATCAAAATTAATAGTAGTCTCAACACCCTTAGTCCCAATGTTAGTATGATTCTTTGACTCCCATAGAGCATCTGCATCTGCTTTTACCCAGTCGATCATATTCTTGCCATTCAATATAAAAGAGGCAAAAGAGGCTGTAATAAACGGATGTGAATATTTTAATCCCACCTCAAACGATTCCGATTCTTCTGCCTCAAGATTACTATTACCTATGTGAGTTGCTGTAGTGTAATATAGATCTGTAAAAGTAGGCATACGTGTAGCTTTATTCCATGAGGCGTATATACTTAAGTTGTCTGTTGCCCTAAATGAACCGTTGAGCGATGGATAAAAACTGAATTTATCAACAATAGCTGTGTTATAATTTAATAGTCCCCCTAATGAGAATGTAAGCATGTCGTAAACAACTGTGTGCTCGGCAAAATAGCTTAAGTTGGTTCGGTTATCTGACTTAGTATATTCTCCAATATTATTCTCCATTGGTTTTCCTAGTACATTACTCAAAATACCTTCATTTCGGATCTCGCCTCCAAAACTAGTAATTCCGTACATCCAAGCGTATTGCATATTCAAATTAATACCAAACACATCACTACGGTGATAGTTATGGTTTGTATACCATGATGGCACATTTAGGGTGCCTTCTCTAATTAGTTGAAACTCATCATAGTGGCGATTCCAGTATATATGAGGAATAAACTTCAATTTTCCATTTGTTTCACCTTTCACCGACATGAATATCCCCCTTGTATCATCAAATTGATTTGGATATGCAGCCGAATAAAAAGTGTTCGCTCCATAAGCCTTCTCATTCAAACCAGCATTAATATCTAGTGACGATCCGTTTATTTGGAATCTACTTTGCCATAAAAGATTAATTATCTCATAGTCACTATTTGCAATATAACCATCAGATCGTTTATATCCGGCAGAGAGTGTATGCAATGAATTATTGTTTTTATAAGCCCCTCTGGCTTCAGCACCAAAGAGTCCATTCATACCAGCCTCAATCTTAGCAAATGAATTAGTTTCTCTATCTTTTTTTGTGATAATATTTATACCCCCCGAGAAAGCACTTGCGCCATAAACCAATGAAGCTGGCCCCTGCACTATCTCAATTCGTTCTATATCAGAGAGGTTTACTGGTAGGTCAAAGCTGTAGTGACCTGTGTGCGGGTTGGTTAGATTTATTCCGTTAATAAGTATGGCTGTTTGATCAAAAGATCCGCCCCTAAGTGAAATGTCCGCCTGTACGCCGTGCGGTCCGCGTTGCAGGATATCTATACCTGCTACATAGCTCAAAAGATCCTCAATACTCCTTGCAGGGGCTCGTTCAATCTCTTTGCTCGAAATAACTGTTACCTGCTTCGATGCCATATTAAGTGGCAAATCGGCTTTAGAAGCTGTCACTACCACTTCATCCAATTCGGTTGGAGGGATAGAGTCTGTTGATGTCTCAATTGCAATCTGCTCAATCGGGTTCACAGAGGTTGCATGTGCAGCTGTTAAAGTGCAGCCTACCAGTACACCTACTGTAACAGCCTTATTTAAACTGTTAAATACGCTGTATGACTTACGTGCAAATCGTTTAAATCGAAATGCAGTCATCTTTTTTACTTGATTTCTGTTCATTTTTTAATTCTAAAATTTAAAGTAAGCTGCAAAAATAGCTATTAATTCTCCAGTTTAAAAAATGAATAGTGAACATTCCCATAAACTCTCTCATTAACAAAGTATGGGAATAGTGAAAAGTTTAATTTCTTTGAATGCTCAAGTATCAGCATTCCGTCAGGCTTAAGCAGTTTATTATCAATTATAATCGATGGTAGTGAGTCAATATTTTTCATGTCATAAGGAGGATCAGCAAAGATAAGGTCAAATTGCTCTCTGCAACTTTCAAGAAATTTAAATACATCTGCTTTTAGTGGATAAAGCTCATTAGCATTTAATTCCTCTTTTGTTTTACAAATAAACCTCCAGTGCAAGTTCTCACTCTCTACGCATACCACTTTTGGGCATCCTCTCGAAACCATTTCAAAGGCAATGCTTCCTGTTCCCGAGAAAAGATCAAGAGCAATAGTGTCCTCCCAATCTACAACATTATTTAAAACGTTAAATAAGCCCTCTCTTGCAAAGTCTGTAGTAGGGCGTGCTTTTAATTTAGCAGGTACTTGAATCCTTCTCGATTTGAATTTTCCACTAATTATACGCATAATGTAGCAATTAAATCGGTTGGCACTTTTTGCTTCTGCTCCTCAGTGAGAGTAGTTATTGGCGACAACTCAACACTCTCAATGTTTCTAATCATACCCTTTAATTCTCCCTCAACCTTGTTCTGAGATTCAATATTTCCCGAAAGATATAGCTTGTCTGTGTTTTGATCAAAACCCAATTTATTCCAAATTCCCATTACAAAATACGAAATATTAAAGGTGTTCGTTTCGGCAAATGTGTTAGCAGTAAGCAACTTATTGTTAGCAAAGCAAACCACAGTCATATACTCATCATGAAAATCAATAAAGCACTCTTTTTCGGAGCAACCGCGTTCTAAGTTTTCAAATGCATAAATCAACAAAGTGCTATGATGGTGTAGTGTTGGATAAGATAGGTGTCTTAAAAGAAAAGAATGCACTTCCTCATCAATATTATAAACTATATGAAACTCATGATTTAATGATATATCATCTAGTATTATTCCCTCAGCTGCATGGAAATTAAAATTAAACAGTTCTCTGGTTAGATTTTGATCAAAGAATTGGTCGGGTACAAGCGTGTAGTTTTTAGATACTACAAACACGCTACTTTTATTAAAGTTATTACTAAATATACCAAGATCGAATACAAACTTCTTTATACTTTCTAAATATGAAAGTTTAGTTCCAATCGATGTTTCCTGAAAATAAAACACCGACGGATCGTTTGGAGAATTAATACAAAAAGAAAATCCATTCGGCGCAAGCCGAATGGATAAATTATAATTTTCCGAATTAGCTAAATCTATATTTTCCGGTAAAAACATAATATTGGTTGCTACAACCTATTATTCCCAGTTTCCGGCATTATTGTTAGCTATCTCAAGTGAACCTACTTGCATTCCAGGATATCTGTTACCCGGACGGTCAAGTACTTCTTGTATTTTTTGACCTAATAGTTTGGCATCAAGATCGCTCAAGTATGCAGTGTAAGGTGTCTTGGCTTCAAAAACCTGAATTGGATATCCCGAAGCTGTAACAAGTGAGTCAACGCCCATTTCAAATCTTGTTCCTGCTGGAGCAAAAGGTACATACTGAAGAGAGTCAGCACTAAAATTTGTGCGATTTGGAAATAGAACCTCAACAGCTGGCGAAAAGATTGAGTCTCTAACAAGTTGAGGTGCATTCTTTTGTTCATCCCAAAGACCTGCATCTCTAATTGCTTTTTCATCACCAGTCCTTATTATTTCGATAGCTCTTACCTCTGTCATCCCAGATTCTAACTGCGATTCGGTAAGATCACCCGATCTAACAAGTGTAGCAATCTGTCCATCTCTCACAAATTGCACCAAAGTGTCAAAACTGGCTGTGTAGGTGCCTGTTTGAGAGCGTAGGGCTACTTGAGCTGTACGTATATCCACTAATCGCTGGATTACCGCTTTATCTCGTTTATCTACTTCCGCGTTAAAATCTATCGGGCCCTGGATACTTTTCCAACTGACCCAAGCTAAAAGAACAATGGCTAACGCTAATAGCGTTCTCATTACAACTTTCATGGAGTATTTTCTTTTTAATTTATACTGTTTATTTTGATTTTCTTAATTTAGACTACAAATTTAGAAAAAGAATGATAATTATGCTACTTTTACCAGAAAAATTACTGTAAAATATGATAAATCGTTTCTTTATTGAGAAAATCAATGAAAATTTCCCTTTCGAATTCACTAGAGACCAAAAATACGCACTCGAATTGATTTCTACCTTTATGTTTTCCGACCAAAGTGATCAAATATTTCTACTAACTGGTTACGCTGGAACAGGAAAGTCTTCTCTAATCGGCAGCTTGGTAAAAACTATGTCTCAGTTTAAGCAAAAAAGCGTTTTGCTTGCTCCAACTGGTCGTGCAGCAAAAGTCTTTTCAGGATATGCGGCAAATCAGGCATACACAATTCATAAAAAGATATATCGACAACAGAAGTTTGCCGAGGGAACCCCGCATTTTGCTCTTTCAGAAAATCTACATAAGCACACACTTTTTATAGTCGATGAAGCCTCTATGATTAGTAATGACTCGCCCGACTTTTCAATATTTGGTACCGGAAGGCTATTAGATGATTTAATTGAATATGTGTATTCTTCTACTGGTTGCCGTATGTTAATTATTGGCGATGATGCACAGTTGCCTCCAGTAAAACAAGACAGTAGTCCAGCCCTAAATCGAGATGTTTTACAATCATACTCTCTAAATGTTTCTGAAGTTACACTAACAGAAATTGTTCGCCAAGAGATTGAATCTGGAATTCTCTATAACGCAACTGCATTAAGAAATTCTTTGTTGTTTGCCGATACGGATGATTATCCAAAATTGAAAGTAGATGGATTTGCAGACGTTAAAAGAATAACCGGGAATGATCTCATAGCAGAGATCTCAGATGCTTATAGTAGAGATGGAGAGGAGGAAACAATTGTTATATCGCGTTCAAACAAAAGGGTAAATGCATACAATAATGGCATCCGAAATTCAGTCTTATATAGAGAAGAAGAACTCTCGTCGGGAGATATTCTTATGATTACAAAGAACAACTATTTCTGGGTTGAAGAGTATGAAAATCTCGATTTTTTAGCTAATGGTGAGTTTGTTGTAGTTCAGCGCGTTAGAGGTGAGGAGGAGCTGTATGGATTCAGGTTTTGTAATGTAGTGTTATATCATCGTGAGTATGATATTGAGTTTGAAGCCAAGATAAATCTCGATGTTTTACATACCGAAGTGCCAGGGTTAACACGAGAGCAGAATAACCAACTCTTTACTAATGTAATGGAAGATTACCAAGATGTTTCTCAAAAGCGATTGAGGTATAAAAAGGTGAAAAACGATCCGTTTTTTAATGCATTGCAAACAAAGTACGGTTACGCCGTAACATGCCACAAGGCCCAGGGCGGAGAGTGGAAAAATGTTTTTCTCGATCTAGGTTATATTCAAAAGTCGTATATGGGTGAAAATTTCTACAGATGGCTTTATACTTCTGTCACCAGATCCACGCAAAAGTTATATCTTGTAAATTTGCCAGACGAATTTGTGGAGCTTTCTGAAATATGATTACTTTTGTATGTTAAAGCGTTGATTTGTTTGCACATTGTGAGTTTAACTGAGCAATTAAATAAAGAAAAGAGTTGATGTCAGAAAATAGAAGTAAATATATAGAGAGACTTATAATTGAGATAAAATCTTTGGAAGAGAGTGTACATGTTATAAAGAATAGCGACTCAATGCCATTTTCTTTTTTTCGTGAATCATTCGAAAAAACTCAGGAGATTTCGCATCTACTGCATAAACTGGAGTTCATGCAGGTAGATGATATGAAAAACCAAATGGAGAAATTGGTGTTTTTTCTTTCTGAGTCGGAGAAGAATGCTAAAACCCAGGAGAGAGAGCTCGAGAAGGCAAGAGAAACTGAGAGGGGGTTAATCAATGATTTGGAGAAAGAGAAGCAAAAAGAGATAGGACTCTTAAAAGATAACGAGAGTCAAGAACAGTCAGAAATAGATCAGTTTGAAAAGCCAGAAGAGATATATCCACAAGAAGTTGTAGAACCAGTTAATGTCGATGAGCAGGTCCCCCTCCGAAATGTTCATGCAGAGGGGCTTGTGCTTCCCGAATATCGCAATCCACTCCCCACCGAAGTAGTTCCCGAAAAGAGCACTGCAACTCCTCCAGTGCATATAATAGATATAAAAAGAGGGGTTAGCTTAAACGATCGGTTCTTATTTCAAAGAGAGCTTTTTAATAATAACAGAAACGATATGAATAGTACACTCGAGCAACTTAACAGTTTTGAGTCGTATGAAAAAGCCGAAAAATATATACGAGATAACTTTAATTGGGATTTCGAAAATCAAATAGTTAACGACTTCCTTTTAGTCGTGCAAAAAGGATTTAAGTAAGAAAAGATGGGAAAACTATACGTTGTACCCACACCAATAGGTAATTTGGAGGATATAACATTGAGAGCGATCAATGTTTTGAAAGAGTCTGATCTCATTTTAGCTGAAGATACTCGCACAAGTGGTTTCCTGCTTAAACATTTAGGAGTCGAAACGCATATGCACTCGCATCATAAGTTTAATGAGCATAAGACTACTGATAATATTATTGCAAGATTAGAATTGGGCGAGACAATTGCACTTATTTCAGATGCAGGTACACCTGCCATTTCCGATCCAGGTTTTTTACTAGTGAGGGCTTGCATTCAAAAAGATATTAAGGTAGAGTGTCTGCCAGGTGCAACGGCGTTTGTACCCGCACTGGTGGAGTCGGGTTTGCCCAATGATAGGTTTTGCTTCGAAGGCTTTTTGCCTCATAAGAAAGGGAGGCAAACACGACTTAAGCAACTTGCAGAGGAAGATAGAACAATGGTGTTTTACGAATCTCCTTATAGAGT
>DUUR01000107.1 GCA_012841425.1 Bacteroidales bacterium
AATTCATTTGAAATTTCGTTCAGCGCACTCGACTATCAGAGTCAGAACAAAATCTACTATTTTCACCGTATTGTAGAATTAGATAATAAGATAAAAGTGGGACTGGTAAACAGAAACGCAAAATACACAAATCTAGATCCTGGTAAATATACATTTGAAGTATGGTGCACAAATAGAGACAATACTTGGTCGTCTGAACATACCTTTCTCACCATACATATACATCCTCCCTTTTTTAAAACAACATGGTTCTATTCATTAATCATACTCTTATGCATGGCAATTATTTCGTATGTTATTATATCATATTATCAAAGACAAAAAAATATTCAGAAACTATTAAAAACAAAAATTGAAGAGAGTACAGCTGAATTAGTCGATACAATAACAAAATTAGAAGATTCACAAGCCGATATAACTGATAAAAACAATAAGTTACAAGCTCAAAACGAAGAGATTAATAAACAAAAGAACGAGATTTATAAAATTTCATCACAAATGGAGGAGATGAACAAAGAAAAATTATCGTACTTCATAAATACTGCCCATGAATTTAAAACCCCTTTAACATTAATATTAGGACCAACAGCTCAATTACTGAGTAAAAACAAAGACATCTCTATCAATGAAGATTTAGAAATGATTGAAAGGAATGCTCGCTATCTTATTACTATGGTGAACCAACTTATAGACCTACAGAAGATAGACACAAATAATATGCTATTAAATTCCACTACTTTTGATTTGGTAAAACTACTAGATCAAACAGCTTCCGATTTCTCAAATCTTATGAATACAAGTGATCTTCAATTCGAGACCTACTACAGACTAAACCACAATTACGTAGTAACAGACAAAGAAAGTATTCATAAAATACTCTTTAACTTGTTATCAAATGCTGTAAAATACACCCCTAACAAGGGTAAAATATTACTTCATGCTAGCCAGTTTAAAGATTCCGATTCAGGAAATTTAATTCAATATATATCTGTTACCAATAGCGGCAGTGTTATTGATGACGATGAAAAAGAGATAATTTTCAACCGTTATTACAGGTCATCTAAACATAAAGAATATTCTAAATATGGTCAAAGCAGCACAGGAATAGGGCTACATATAGTTAAGAAGTTAGTTGACCTGCTTAATGGCAAAATCAATTTAAAATCTAATAGTAATATAGGGGTATCTTTCAGATTTTACTTCCCTATATCTATTGCAGAAAGCATTGAAACAGCTCATGAGCAAGCACTTATAAAACCCAATTCACTAGAAGACACCATTACCCCTTTTATTCCTATGGATAAAGAAAAACCAAATCTTCTACTAGTTGAGGATAATCCAGACATGCGTGCCTACATAAAGAAAACTCTTTCATCAAAATTTAATGTTGCCGAAGCAAATAATGGAGAAGATGGTTTTGAAGAAGCAAAAAAAATAATACCTGATATAATTGTCTCCGACTTAATGATGCCCAAATGCGATGGGGCTAACTTATGTAAACGGATACGCGAAAACATCGAGTTATGTCATATTCCATTTCTCTTGCTTACCGCCAACTCAAGCGAAAAATCATATATAGAGAGCTTTGAGAAAGGGATTGATGGATATATCACAAAACCTTTTGATGAAACAATG
>DUUR01000108.1 GCA_012841425.1 Bacteroidales bacterium
TACATCTATTTATGGAATAGCCAGAACATTAACCAAAGTTGCTGGAAGAAAGAGAGGGTTGTTTATTTTCAGACCATTCTTTTTTAATAAAGATCCATTTATTGGCTTGCTGGGTTGTGGACAATTTCAATTTTCAGCTATAGCTTTTTATATATCTAAATATCACACAAATCGTTTTTATTTCTGTTATGATGTAAATAAAAATAATGCGAATTCACTTGCTGGTTTTTATAAAGTTCCACATATCATTAATAATTATGAAGATATTTTTAAGCAACAAAAAACAAAACTTGTTTATATAGCTTCAAATCATGCTACCCATGCAGAGTATGCAATCGAGTTTTTAAAAAAAAATGTTGATGTATTTTGTGAAAAACCTATTTGTGTAAATTTCAATCAATTCGATTCTCTTTTGGAAACTATCAAAAATAGTTCAGCAAGTTTTTTTGCTGGCTATAATAGACCTTACTCAAAAGCTATACAAAAAATAAAAAGTCAATTCAAATTAAAAAAGAATATAAGTAAAATATTTACACTTAATTGTTTTATCTCTGCTCATGATATTCAGAAGAATCATTGGTATAGAAATCCAGAGGAAGGCACACGTGTATGTGGAAATATTGGACATTGGTTAGATTTAATGATTCATATTTATAATTGGAGGGGATATATACCAAAAGATTTTCTTGTTCAAATAGCATATTCAAATAAGAAAGAACCAGATGATAATATTTCTATTTCAATCACTACGCCAGAAGGAGATTTGACTTCTATTACAATTTCTTCTCGAACAGAGCCATTTGAGGGTATAAATGAAACGATAAACTTTCAATATGACACTATTATTGCTAAAATTGATGATTTTAGAAAAATAACTATTTGGGATAATGAAAAGAAATATACTCAAAAATACTTTCCAAAAGATGTAGGGCACAAACGTTCTGTTATGCAACCATTTAAGAAAGAAAACCGAGATTTAAGTGAAGTAATTGCATCTACAGAACTTATGTTAAATATAACCGAAATGGTGATAAATACCATAACCGAAAAACATATCATATTAACTCGTAAACTATAAGATGAAACAAATCATACAATCCTTTAAAACAGGAGAAACAAAATTGGAAGAGGTTCCTGCACCGCAGGTTAAAAGGGGGTGCTTACTTATTAGGACTTCAAAGTCATTAGTTTCTTTAGGTACAGAGCGAATGCTGGTGGAGTTTGGCAAGTCTAATTACTTACAAAAAGCGAAGCAACAGCCTGATAAGGTGAAGCAGGTGCTTGATAAGATTAAAACTGATGGACTGAAACCAACGGTTGAAGCGGTGTTTAATAAACTGGGTGAGCCTATACCACTAGGTTATTGCAACGTTGGTGAGGTGATTGCAGTTGGTGAAGGTGTTAGTGGCTTTGAGGTTGGTGATAGGGTTGCTTCTAATGGTGCGCATGCTGAGTTTGTGTGTGTGCCTAAAAATTTGGTGGCTCATATCCCCGATAATGTTTCTGACGAGGAGGCGGCTTTTACTGTTGTTGGCTCTATTGGGTTACAGGGTATAAGGTTATTGAATCCTACTCTTGGTGAGACTGTAGTGGTGATTGGGCTCGGTTTGATTGGCTTGCTTACTGCTCAGTTGCTTAAAGCTAATGGTTGTAGGGTGATTGGTTCTGACTTGGATGAGGAGAAGCTTGCTCTTGCAGAGAAGTGGGGTATTGTTCCTTTTAACTCGGGTAAGGGTGATGTGGTGAAGTTTGTGGAGGAGCAGACTGGTGGTGTTGGTGCTGATGGTGTTGTTATTACTGCATCGGCACAGACGGATGCTATTATCTCACAGGCTGCAAGAATGAGCCGTAAGAGGGGTAAGATTGTTCTTGTTGGGGTGATTGGTTTGAATATTAGTCGCGCCGAGTTTTACGATAAGGAGCTTACTTTTCAGGTTTCTTGCTCTTATGGTCCGGGTAGGTACGACGATAACTACGAACAAAAGGGTATTGATTATCCACTTCCTTTTGTGAGGTGGACGGAGCAGAGGAATTTTGAGTCGGTACTTTATTCTATATCTTCTGGTGCATTGCATGTTAAGGAGATGATTACAGAGGTTGTGCCGCTTGATGAGTATAAGAAGATATATGGTGATATAGGTTCTCACAGATCTATTGCTTCTATAATAAGTTATGATAGTGGTGAGAAGA
>DUUR01000109.1 GCA_012841425.1 Bacteroidales bacterium
AGCTAAACTTAAAGAACTGACAGATGAAGGCATTTATCCTTCACCTTTGTGGTAGCTACTTCTAGATTTCACACATTAATATAGAATATGTGGTTAGATATTATCATCATTCTTCTGCTGATACTTATAAATGGCTTTTTCGCATTATCTGAAATTGCAATTGTATCAGCAAAGAAAAGCAAACTGGAAGCAGAAAGCAAGAATGGTAAAAAAGGCGCTATGATGGCACTGTCGTTAAAGGCAGATCCCGATAATTTCCTTTCTTCCGTTCAAGTAGGCATTACATTAATTGGTATTATAAACGGTGCGTATGGGGGACAAGCATTTGCAGATGATCTCATACCATTTTTCAAACAGTTTGCCTTTACTGCTCCTTTTGCCGATGCAATATCAATGGTTGTGGTAGTATTTCTTATTACGTATGTCTCAATTGTAATTGGTGAGTTGGTGCCTAAGACTATTGCACTTAATAATGCCGAAAAGATGGCAATTAAAGCAGCACCTGCAATTCGTATTGTAAGCATCATATTTTATCCATTTGTTAAACTCTTATCATTCTCTACCGGTTTCATCAATAAACTAATAGGCTTAAAACCTAAAGATGATGTGGTATCGGAAATGGAACTAAGAGCGATGTTAAAAACAGCATCACATGAGGGTATAATTGATGTAGAAGAAAATATCATACACGAACAAGTTTTCTATTTTTCAGATAAACGTGCAAAACATTTAATGACTCACCGAACTGACGTGGAGTGGGTAGATATCAGTAAAAGCAGAGAAGAGATTATTTCTGATCTATTAAAAACAAAGCATAGTAAAATTCTTGCTTGCAGAAAAAGAATTGATGAATTTGCAGGAATAATTGCGATGAAAGATTTTCTGACACGTTTAAATAATGACGAGGATTTTGCAATTGAGGAGCTAATTTCTGAACCTATTATTGTGCCGAATACAGTTCGTGCACAAAAGGTGCTCGAAAACTTTAAAAACAGTTATAAATTTATGGCTGTAGTGGTTGATGAGTATGGAAGCTTGGAAGGAATAATTACAATTCACGATATTTTCGAGAATCTAGTTGGCAATGTTCCTGAAGAGACTGATATTGAGTCAACAGAACCACTTATTTTTATTCGAGAAGATAATTCGGCACTAGTAAGTGGAGATGCTCCGATAGAGATTTTAACACAATATGATGAGGAGTTTGTGGTTGATTTTGATAAAATAGATTATTCTACTGTTGCGGGTTTCGTTTTCGCTTGCATAAATAAAATACCTAGCATAGGAGATAAATTTAATTATAACAACCTAACTTTTGAGATTGTGGATATAGACGTAAATAAAATTGATAAGGTGCTGGTTACCAGGAAAATTGATTTGATTGATTTAATTGGATAATGTTAAAAAGTGAAGTTTATGTTTTATAACATGTAATTTTACTAGGTGATAGAAAATATCTGTGTTAATTTTACACCAATTTAAAAAGAGATCAATCTTCATCCTTATCTTAATTTCAATAAACCAAGAAAATAACATGAGTAATATGTATAGCAAGTCCGGCTTGCTTGTCGAAGCTTTTGAAAAAACAGTAGAAAGCAAGCAAACCGGATTATACATTCTAACTAATAAAGTTGGAAGCGAATTAACAGTAACAAATTACGGGGCTAAAATTGTATCACTAATGGTACCCGACAAAGATGGAGATTTCAGAGACATTGTCTTAGGCCACCCCACAATAGATGAATATATAACTTCAGAAGAGCCCTATTTTGGTGCACTTTGCGGCCGTACAGCAAACAGAATTGCTAACGGTCGTTTTACTTTAGATGAAGTAGACTATCAATTACCTATAAACAACGGTCCCAATTCTCTACATGGAGGTATTAAGGGATTTAATGCAGTTGTATGGGATGTAATGAAAGTAACAGATAATAGCATAGAGTTATATTATCTTTCAAAGGATGGAGAAGAAGGTTATCCAGGAAATTTATCTGTTTGGGTTACCTATACACTCACCGAAGACAATTCACTTGATATAATCTATCGCGCTAGTACAGACAAAAA
>DUUR01000110.1 GCA_012841425.1 Bacteroidales bacterium
ATGGGTGAGATTCAAGAATTTTTGACTGCAAATTATCCAGATGCTTTTATCAGACTTAAAAGGTATAACTTGATGTATAAAAAGCATCCTATAGAGGTTCAATTTAATGGTCCAGATCCGGCCGTGTTGCGCAGTCTTACTGCTCAGGCACTTGATATAATGGAGAATAGCAACGCAATTCATCTCACGCAGAACAATTGGGAGGCTCAAACACCTGTACTCATGGTAAATTACAATCAGCCTATTGCACGTAATGTGGGGTTGAGCAGGCAGGATGTTGCTTTGTCGCTATTGAGTGCCACAGGGGGAATTCCCGCTAGTGTTTATTATGATGGTAATCATCGTCAGACAATTTACCTAAAAAGTGTTGACGGTGAGGGAAATGCTATTGAGTCGCTTGATAATGCGCAAATATTTAGCATGCTGCCGTCGCTTGGATTTTTAAATAGGGATTTGGTGCAGGGACTTATAACTGGCGTTTACGCTGAAGAGGATATTTTGGAGGAGGCGCTCAGAACTATTCCACTGAGCCAGGTTACTGATGGTATTAGCCTTGAGTGGGAAGACCCACTGGTGATACGCTATGATGGTCAGAGGGCTATGAGAGCCCAGGGTAGTCCGGTGCAAGGTGTGGGCACTGAAGATGCTAGACAAACTATTGCAGAGCAAATTGAGGAGATTGAGTTGCCACACGGTTACTCAATGCATTGGGAGGGCGAGATTAAGGCCAGTGAGCAATCGAGCAAATATCTATTTAAATATTTTCCTCTTGCAATTATATTGATGATTGCAATTCTGATTATGCTTTTTAAAGATTATAGAAAGCCTCTTATTATAGTTTGTTGCATTCCTCTATTATTGATTGGTGTTATTTTTGGAATGCTGGCATCGGGCAAGACTTTTGGATTTGTTGCTATTGTGGGAGTGCTCGGCTTGGTGGGGATGATTATAAAAAATGGAATTGTTTTGATGGATGAGATTGAGTTGCAACTTAGCGATAGTGTTGATCCTGTTGAGGCTTTGCTGAGTAGTTCTTCGGGAAGATTTAGACCTGTGATGATGGCTTCGTTGACAACAATTTTGGGGATGATTCCACTTTTAGGTGATGATTTATTTGGGCCTCTTGCTGTTACAATTATGGGGGGACTGTTGATTGGCACGCTTATTACTCTGATTGTGATTCCCCTACTCTATTCTCTATTCTTTAAAATAAAAATTACTAAGTAATGCGATTAAATATTTTTGTTCTAACATATATATTGTTTTTTTTGAGTTGTTCTTTGTCGGCTCAGGAGAAACTGAATTCTTCTCAAGATACTCATGATTCTACTTCATCGGTTCATGAGCAACCTACTACTTCATCAGCGCTGGAGGCTCCGACTTCTCAATTATCAGTTCAAGAAAATCTTACTTATTCTTTATCTTCTCAGCAGGTTCTTACTTTAGAAAGAAGCAGAGAAATGGCTTTGAAGAATAACAAGCAGATGGCTATTGCTGCTGAGGGCACTGAAATGGCGGGTTTTAACGTTAAGGCATACAAATCTAACTTCCTACCCAAGATATCTGCAACGGGAAATTATTTACTAACTACGGCTTCTTTAGAGAAATTGGTTCCTGGATTTCATCTTCCTACTTATATTCCAGATGCATCGGGGGAGTTGGTGCCAAATATACTAACTACTGTTGATGGTATGCCTATTTTTAAGGAGTATGCTTTCTTTCCGGGCATGGACCTGAGCTTGAAGCCTAACGGTACTTATATTGCTGGTCTGAGAGTTGAGATGCCTATTTATATGGGTGGAAAGATTAGCTCTGCATACAATATGTCAAAGATTGGCGAGGAAATGGCGAGACTGAATGAGGCGAAGACACGTAATGAGGTAATAATGGAGGCTGATGTGGCTTATTGGACTTATGTTGAAACACTTGAACTTGCCAAGACTGCTATTGCTTATAATGAACTTGTTAGACAGTTGGAGGTTGATGTGGCCAATGCTTACAATACTGGTATGGCACCGAGAAATGATTTGCTTAAGGTGCAGGTGAAACTTAATGAGGTTGAACTGCAGATGCTCAGGGCAGAAAATGGGGTTAGGCTTGCAAGGATGAATCTTTGTCATATCATTGGGTTGCCTTTAAATTCAGAGGTTGAGGTTGATTATATTATGGGTGGTAATGGTTCTCTGGATAATGAGACTTATTTGAGTATTGATGGTTCTCGGAATAATGAGACTTACTTGAATAATGAAAGTTCTAGGAATATTGATGGTTCTCGGAAAAACGAAGTTTACATGAATAATAAAAAGAGCAAAGTTATTCCCCTCCCCGACCTGTTTTCAAGACCTGAGTATGAACTTCTATCAAAACAGATTGAGCTAAAAGAACGGCAGGTGAAACTAGTGAAGAGTGATTTCTTGCCTAGCGTGGGCATTGCAGGAAATATGGGTTATGCAAATGGGTTGAAGTTAAATGATAGTAAGCTGCTTGATAATACTGCGTTTTCGGCAGTTGTTAATGTAAGTATTCCTCTTTTTCAATGGGGTGAAGGGCGCAATAAGGTACGTAGTGCTATGGCTGAGAAAAAGATGGCTTCGTTGCAAAGAGATGAGCTTACGAAAAAGATGGAGCTTGAAATTCAACAAGCATTACAAGCATACAGTGAGTCAGAGGCAAGAATGGTGCTTACTAAACGCTCTTTGAATCAGGCTGAAGAGAATTTGCGTGAAAGTGGCGATAGGTATGAGTCGGGACTTGAAACTCTATCTAATTTAATGGAGGCTCAAGCTATGTGGCAGCAAGCGCACTCGGAGGTGATAAGCGCCAATAGTGCATATAAAATTGCCGAGACAGCTTATTTAAAGGCTGCGGGCAGACTGGAGGAATAGTTTAATTATAAAAAACTTACACTTTAATTAAATTAAACAAGAACGGAGGGATTGAGGTTTAATAGTTAAAGACTAAGAAAGCGGATTGGGCGCAGGACCAACCTCTTTGCCTCCCGATTTTATTCTTGTTTCGGGCAATGGGATAAACTCTTTGTTGTCGTTTGGGGGTAGTATGATGCGCCCTGCCTTCCAATCGGCTTTGGCTTGCTCAATTCTTTCTTTACGCGACGAGACAAAATTCCACCAAATAAATCGCTCTCCTAATGGTTCGCCCCCTAATAATAAAAGTGTTGTCTCTTCGATTGCAACTATTTTAGGAGCTTCGTGTTTTGTGAAGACTATCATTTGACCAATTTTATAATTGAAGTTATCTATTTGGAGCTTACCGTTAGCAATATAAATTGATCGTTCAGAGAAACCTGTTGGCAGTGCTATTTGTGCACCTGCATCTAAGTTTACATGTAAATAGAATAGAGGGGAGTGAGTTTTTACATTACTTTTTAGTCCGTATGCCTCACCTGCAACTAGTCGCATCCATATTCCTTTATCGGTATATGTTCCCAACTGCTCGGGTTGATAATTCTTGAACGTTGGAGCGCTCTCTTCATCCTTTTCGGGGAGGGCAACCCATGTTTGTACCATCTCAAGTGAGCTCTTCGCAAGCAACTCGGGGTCCTCAAATCGCTCTGAATGTGAAATACCTTTGCCTGCCGTCATCCAGTTTACTTCTCCTGGTCGGATGGTTTGTTCTACACCCAGGCTATCGCGGTGTGTTACCTCTCCTCCTAATAGATAGGTAACAGTGGACAGCCCAATATGAGGATGCGGTAGTACATCCATTGAAGAAAAGTTGGTTGGCATTGATGAAACGGGACCGGCATGATCTAGAAAAATGAATGGCCCCACCATTCTACGACGACGAAATGGCAATATTCTTCGCACTTCTAAGCTATCGCTTATGGCTGCCATGCGGGCATCTATTATAATTTCGGGCATATGCTTTATATTTAATTGTTACTATTATTAATTATAAATGCTTTTATATTTTCTGCAAGTTAGTTATAATTGATATTTATTTTGCTCTGAAAAAGAATTTAAATATAGGTACTGGCTTATTTAGAGTACTATTATATTAAGTGTTATCATATTTTATGATTTATAGAATTAAAACAGCTTTTTTTGGTAAATTTGCGGTAATCACATTATTGAAACCCATTTTCATCTCCCTTAAGTGATGTAAATTACTTGTATTAATGAAAGATATGAAAATAATAAGAGAAAATATTCTTATCGTTCTAATTTTGACTTTATGCTCACCTTTTTTAGCAAAGGGGCAAGGGGTGATGTATAACGTAAGCCCAAAAGAGGAGCAACTAAGCCCAAAAGAGGAGCAATATTATGAAACACAACAGACGGATTTAATTAAATCTCAACGTAAAAAAGTAGGCGTTGTATTAAGTGGTGGTGGGGCCAAAGGTTTTGCTCATATAGGAATTTTAAAAGTATTGGAAGAGGCTGGCATTCCTATTGATTATATTGCAGGAACAAGCATGGGTGCTGTTGTTGGTGGATTGTACGCAGTTGGGTATAGTGCCGATATGATTGATTCTCTTATACAAATTCAGGATTGGAATAGTTTGATGCGAGATGTTGTGAGCAGAGAGCATATTCCTGCATCGCAAAGAAACAACCATAATAGATATGTTGCTTCACTTCCTTATGAGTTTCCGTTTGGCGATAAATCTGTCGGTGTTACTCTTCCTCCGGGTGTTTTTACCGGTCAAAACATTTATAATCTATTCCTTAATACTACTATTGGTTATCAGGGTAATATTAATTTTGATGACCTCCCTATCCCATTTGGATGTATCTCTGCTGATGTTCGCACAGGCAAGGAGGTGGTAATGAGAAATGGTGATCTAGCTGAAGCAATTAGAGCAAGCATGGCAATACCTGGCATGTTTACACCTGTTGAGAAAGATGATTTGCTACTCATTGATGGTGGATTAGTAAATAACTATCCTGTGGACTTAGTTAGAAGTATGGGTGCTGATATTGTAATTGGGTCTATTTTTCCTATTGATGATGAGGTTATTGAAAAAAGCAAGGGAAGCATTTCGGAAATTACACAGCAGATATGGAATTTTATTGGTAAGGATAAAAGAAACAGTAATGTTGTTGATACTGATATATTGATTACTCCCGACATTTATCCTTATGGTATGTTAGATTTTCAGATATCGGCAATTGATACTATTATTAATAGAGGCGTGACAGCCACTCTGAAAAGATGGGATGGCCTTATGGAGCTTAAAGAATCTCTTGGTATTGATGATGATGACATTTTGATGGTTAATGAAACTAAGAATCCTTTTCTGAATCTTGATACTTTGAAAATAAATAGTGTTTCTATTGAAGGTATTACCCTAAGGGAATCGAGCTATCTACATAGATGGATTAATATTGAAGATGATAAAATAACGAGAGATGAACTAGACGAAATTGTTGCTAAAATATATGGTAGCGGAATGTTTAGTAGGGTATATTACAGATTGGAAGGTGAAAATCCTTTTGATTTAGTGTTTAAAGTAGAGGTAAAAGAGTATAATAGCCTAAACCTAGGGATTCACTTCGATAGTAATGATATGGCAGCCATCCTTGTTAATACGCAACTAAAGCTAAGTAGCTCGCTCAATTCTATGTTTGATATAACTACTAGGCTGAGCCGCGACCCATATCTTGTGATTGATTACTCTATTAACAGTGGAATTTTTTATAAAGGTGGTATCAATTACAAGATTAGCAGAAACGATTTAAGTATTTACGAGAGGGGCGATTTATCTTATAACATAGGATTGACTAAAAACTCGCTTAATCTTGTATTTTCGGAGTTTTATTTTGCCAATATGATGTTGCACCTTGGTGCACAAATGGAGCATTTTCATTTTTATAAGGCACTTGGAAGAGCTGCCGAACCACCTAGTTCTATTACTAGTAATCAGTTATATATCAACTATCAATTAAGCGGGGTATATGATAATTTAAATAGAGTATATTTTCCATCTTCTGGACAATACTTTTCATTTCATTATTCAATTCATACTGATAATTTTGTGCAAATTAATAATCATACTCCTACTAATATTGTAAGCATGAAATTCTTTAAACCTATTTCGTTAAACGAAAATGTGTTTATAACTCCTCGCATTGATGCTCGATATATTCTAAATGATAGTGTACCTCTTGTTTATCGTAATTTTGTGGGTGGCAAAACTGATTCTCATTACACTCCTCAACAAATCTCTTTGCAAGGGTCTAAAGGGATGGAGGTGTTAAAAAATATGGTGTTTACCACTGATTTAACTTTCCATTTTAATTTTGCACCCAACAATTATATATATTCAAATCTTAATCTACTGGTTAATAATAATCATTTGCATACTCTGTTTGATGGAGATTATTATTGGGGAATAAATATGGGATATTCATACTTAAGTGTTGCAGGACCATTGAGACTGGAATTGGGCTACTCTGAACTTTCTAAGAGATTTCATCCTTACGTGAGTTATGGATATTATTTTTAAAGCATTTTGATTGTGTGTAGTTAGGGTAAACATAGATTTATTCTATTTATTATATTAGCAATTACACTTGTTAATTAAGTGTTTTCTTGGTACATTTGCTCTATAAATCAATTAATAAAAACATCGAAATAAATTATGAAAACATTAGATTATTTACAATTAGACCCAAAGGGTACAGAAAGCACAGTAGAAGGTTTGCAGAAACTATTAGCTAACCTGCAACTATATTATACAAACCTTAGAGGGTTTCACTGGAATGTAAAAGGTATTCAGTTCTTCGGTGCTCACGAGAAATATGAAGAGTATTATGACGAA
>DUUR01000111.1 GCA_012841425.1 Bacteroidales bacterium
ATTTTACTGTGCAAAGCAACAAAATATTTACCACATATCGAAGATATTTGCATTATTTCACTCAATAAACGACCTCGACTACAACATATACCACTGTATATCACAACAATATAAACTTGCGCCTGATTTATTTTGTAATTATGTGGATTTTTTTTATTATCTTTGTACTAAACTAAAGATTATTAGATTCATGTCTCAAAAAAAGATTTTATACATTTCTCAGGAAATCTACCCTTATGTAGATGAAACACAAATTTCAAACACTTCACGCTATTTGCCACAAGCTATCCAAGAGAAAGGGATGGAGATACGTGCATTTATGCCAAAATATGGAAGTATAAACGAACGCAGAAATCAATTACACGAGGTTATTCGCCTTTCGGGTATGAACCTAATAATTGACGACTCTGACAATTCACTTATAATTAAAGTTGCTTCAATTCAAGCTGCTCGCATGCAAGTATATTTTATAGATAACGAAGACTACTTCCAAAACCGAGAAACACTTGTTGACAATAAGAATGAGGAGTATGACGATAATGACGAACGTAGCATATTCTTTATTAGAGGAGTTATGGAAACTATAAAAAAACTGCGTTGGGTACCCGATATTATTCATTGTCATGGCTGGTTTAGTGCACTCGCACCTCTCTTCGTAAAAAAAGGTTATGCCGACGATCCTTGCTTTAAGGATGCAAAAGTTGTCTGCTCACTTTACGATGAGTCGTTTAACAAACCATTTAACCAAAAAGTAGCCGAAAAACTTCGTTTTGAAGGAATTGGCGATGAGGAAATAGCGTTAATAAAAGACAGAGGAGCAATGGATTACAACAATCTAATGAAATTAGCTATAGACTTTTCAGATGGTATAGTGCTGGGAAGTGAAAAAGTAGACTCTGAAATCGTAAAATATGCTCAAGACAAAAACATTGAGTTACTCCCCTTCCAGTCTGATTTGGATAAGCTGGCAGAAAACATGGAGTTATTTTACAATAAAATTTGATTTAATTAGGTCAGATTCTTAACTTAATTCAATTTTTATCTTTTCCTATACACAATTATCATTAAAAATTAGAAGAAAGCTTTTTTTAGTTTTCATATCACATTATTTTTTTGGATATTTGCGCTGTTGAAACAAATTTTGAAACTAATGAAGCTCAAATCATTATATAAGGTAATTGCTGTAACCTTTCTTGCTATATTAATTTATTCGTGCAACGACACTCTTGATCAGATGGGATTATCGATTCAACCTGGTCAGGACAGGCTTGTTGTAGGAGTAGACACGCTACAGCTTCAAGCTCGTACAGTTAAGGTTGACTCGATGTATGCAAGGACTAAATACCCTGTACTAGGAGAATACAGCGATCCTGTATTTGGGTCGATTAAATCAGAGTATATTGCGGAATTCTATCTCCCAACAGGAGCTGAATTTAAGACAGGAGCAATTATTGATTCCGTTAAAGCAGTTCTTTCATATACCACTATGATGGGAGACTCTATTGCTCCGATGGGGTTGTCGGTTTATGAGGTTAACAAAAGCCTAAGAGGCACAAATAATTATACCAATATTGAACCTACAGAATATTCAGACATGTCTTCACCTTTAGGTGTTCAATCTTTTACAGGAAGTAATTCTACTTACAGAATGCAATCCTATACAACTGATAATTATACTACTGTAACATACAAAGAGTATTTAATAAATGTAGATTTACCAAAAGCTATCGGAGAGAAGTTTCTTGAAGAGTTTTTAAAGCCAAATCATGGTAAATTATCCAATACTGATAGCTTCAGAGAGTTTTTCCCAGGACTATACTTCACAACTACTTTCGGTAACAGCACAATAATAAACGTAGATCTGACTTCACTTTATGTTTACTATCACTACCTAGACGAAAAAGGATCATCTCAAAAACAAGATACAATTAGAAATACATCCTTCAGACTCAATAATACTCCTGAAGTAAGACAAATAAAGCATGTAAAGAGTAATAATGAAGATCTCTTAATTGAAAATTCAATGCAAACTTACGTAAAGAGTCCTGCAGGAGTAAATACAGAAATTACATTCCCAATTTCAGAGATACATGAAAGCCTCCAATCTAAAGCATTGAATCTGGTAAACTTCACCGTTTACGCATTACCAGATGCTACTGAAGATGTAAAAGTGAAAATAAATCCACCTAATTACCTCTTACTAGTAAATAAAGATTCACTCGACGGCTTCTTTGAAAAGCGTAAATTAAGAGATAATGTAACTAGTTTTCTCTCCGAACCTTTCGATACGAATACATTTTCATATAAGTTCAACAACATCTCCACAATGATCAATTATTATAATAGTACATTTGATGGGGAGCCCTATGATTTAACTTATTACCTTATTCCAGTAGATGCTACGTTTACAACAGTGCAACAGAGCTATTATTCATCTGCTCAACAAGTTCTCACCTCTATTCATAATCAAATGTGGCCCACGGCAGCCATACTAGATAAGAAGCAAGGAAGCTTGCAGCTTGAATTAATATTTAGCGACCTCTGATATATTAAGATTTCAAAACATAAAAATACCCCAAGAAATAGAGTATTTATAAACTCATTTTCTTGGGGTATTTCATTTGTGAATTATTACAGCACTAAAACAACAACCCCTGCTCACTATTTCTTTTTCTGCCCAGATGGCGATATGCTAAATCGGTAACCTCTCTACCTCTGGGAGTACGTTTAATAAACCCCTCTTTTATTAAAAAAGGCTCGTATACCTCCTCAATCGTACCAATGTCGTCGCTCACAGCAGTTGCAATTGTTGATATCCCAACAGGGCCACCATTAAATTTATCAATGATTGTTAGTAGAATCTTATTATCTACTTCATCCAGTCCATGCTTATCGATATTAAGTGCCTCGAGGGCATATGTCGATATAGCTTTATCTATTTTGCCATTACCTTTCACTTGGGCAAAGTCTCTCACCCTTCTCAGTAAAGCGTTGGCTACACGAGGTGTACCCCTACTCCTCGAAGCAATCTCATAAGCTGCATCTTCATCGCACTCCACATTAAGAATATCAGAAGAGCGAATAACTATACCTGTTAAAGTATCAATATTGTAATACTCGAGATGCATATTAATACCAAATCGAGCACGCAAGGGGCTTGTTAGCAATCCACTTCTAGTCGTAGCACCAACAAGAGTAAAGGGATTAAGGTCAATTTGTATTGATCGTGCGCTTGGCCCTTTATCTATTAAGATATCAATCCTGTAATCTTCCATTGCACTATAAAGATATTCCTCAACTATCGGAGATAATCTGTGTATCTCATCTATGAAAAGAAGATCTTTAGGTTCTAATGAAGTTAGCAAACCAGCTAGATCACCTGGCTTATCCAACACAGGACCAGAAGTAACCTTGAAGCCGACCCCTAGTTCGTTAGCTATAATATTTGCAAGTGTAGTTTTACCCAAACCTGGGGGACCATGCAGCAGTACATGATCAAGAGACTCACTTCTTAAACGTGCCGCACTCACAAAAACTTTAAGGTTTTCAACAACTTTACCCTGTCCTTTAAAACCATTAAAAGTTAAAGGTCTAAGGCTATTCTCAAAATCACGTTCTGTATCTTGAAAATTGAGGTTACTATGAATATCAAAATTTTCTTCCATCTATATAGATACAAAAATAGCTATTTTCTACGAGTTTTAGAAACAGCACTTACATTGCGTTTCAATCCTGCAAACTTTGTTCTTTTAACAGCAGAGCCTCTAAAGATTTCACGATACTCCTCTTCATCCATTTCTAGCATCTTCTTTAGATCGAGACCCATAAAACTATCATTAGGCATAAATTCCAAGGTATCATGAGGAGTAGACGCTCTATTCCATGGACACACTTTCTGACAAATATCGCACCCAAAAACATAATTCTTTAGTCGCGGAGCAACATAACTCGATATCTCTCCTCTATTCTCAATTGTCTGATATGATATACACTTATTAGCGTTCACCTTGTAAGGTTCTTCAATCGCACTAGTTGGGCAACCATCAATACAACGGGTACAACTTCCACAATTCTCAGTAATTGGGCTATCATATTCTAAATCTATATCGATGATAAGTTCACCTAAAAAGAAAAAAGATCCCTTTCCAGGAATTATCAACAAGCTATTCTTACCTACAAAACCTATACCGGCTTGAGCAGCCCAAAAACGTTCTAAAACAGGAGCAGAATCCGAAAAGTATCTTCCTGCCACCTCAGGATGTCGAGTAGATATAAATTCAAATAACATTTTAAGTTTTCCTCTTATAACATCATGATAATCCTTGCCATAAGCATAATATGCAAACTGAGGTGCATGAGAAGATTGCTTTTTATGAGGATAATAATTAAGAGCCACAGATATAATCGATTTAGCACCCTCCACCAGTAATCTGGGATCAACTCTTTTATCTATATTTCTAGCCATATAATGCATATCTGCATGCCAATTGTCTTCTATCCATTTCATATAGCGTTTCTCCTCGCCGCTATTGTCGGCGGGAGAAATTCCACAAGCATCAAACCCTAATCTTAATGCCTCATTTTTAATTTCTTCAGAAAAAGTCATTTTCAAACAATTAATTCAGCAAAGCCTTGTCATAAATCAAAAGTATAAAAAAATTGTCTAATTTTGCAGTAATAACAAGCAACATGAGAGCTCCCATGACGGAACCATCATTAAAAAATAAAACAATCCTATCTCTATTCTGGAGTTTCATTGATAAATTTGGTCAACAGATACTCAATTTTTTGAGTATGCTAATATTAATGAATATTGTTGCAACAGAAGATTATGGAAAAATAAACTCTCTTGCTGTATTCATTGCATTCTCATCTATACTTATCGACAGTGGATTTGGAAGGGCATTACTAAATCGACAAAACCTCACTAATAAAGACTATTCCACTGTTTTTATATTCAACGTACTATTTAGCATTTTACTTTATTCTTTATTATTCATTTCTGCACCATTTTTAAGTGACTTGTTTAATTCATCTGAAATTACACTTATTGCCAGAATGGTTTTCATGTCGATAGTGTTAAATGGGTTGGGACTAATACAACAAACAATTCTGACTAAAAAAGCCGACTTCAAGGGTCTATCCAAAATAAATATTACAGCACTGCTTATTGCAAATATTATAGCAATAGTAATGGCCTTATATGGTTATGGTGTTTGGGCTCTTGTTGCACAAATATTGGTTTACGCACTATTCCGCACAATTTTCCTTTGGATATACTCAAAATGGCGCCCTGCTTTTGATTTCAGTTTCAATAGTTTAAAATCGTTCTTCTCATTCAGCAGTAAGCTCCTTTTAACAAATACAATAGCCACTATTGGGAATAATATTTACCCTAGTTTAATTGCTCTATTTTACCCTATGAGCCAGGTAGCCTATTTCAGCCAAGCAAAGAAATATCAGGAAATACCCTTTCTCGCAATCACTAACACATTTCGTTCTGTAGCCATGCTTATTCTATCAGAAATAAATAACGAAAGCGACAGGATGAAGAGAGTAGTGAGCAAGATGATAAAATCTATAGCATTTATAGCATTCCCTCTCGGCTTCATCATGATTTTATTAGCAGAGCCCATATTTTACATGTTCTTTAAGGAAAAATGGCTTTCATCAGTTCCATTTTTCCAAGCCCTCACTCTAGCAGGAATGATTTCTCCTTTTGTCTACATTTTTAATGAGCTTTTTATAGCAAAAGAAAGATCAGCCTATTTTCTTGGAGTAGAAATCCTTAAGGCACTACTTTTAATTGTTCTTATAGTTATTCTTTTACCAAAAGGATTAATGGCATTAGCTACTAGCTGGGTTTTATATATATTGGCAACATTACTTATTTCTGTGATACTATCCTCTAAACTAGTTAAATACAATCTTTTGAACTTTCTAAAAGACACAGTTCCCTATATGCTTATTGCACTAATATCCAGTTCTATATCATATTTAACAACAAAAAATATTAATCCACCCATACTATTTATTACAATCAACATCTTAATTATAGCAACGCTCTATATCACAACATGCAAACTATTAAAGCTAGAAATGATAAAAGAAATAGAAGTGTGGTTTACTAAACGAAGAAAAAACAAATGAAACAATTACTCCTATACATCAAATTTGCACTACTGTTTGCTATCCAAAATAAAACACTTAAACATATAAAGCAGTTTAAACGGTGGTATAGTGATATGCATTCAGGCAAA
>DUUR01000112.1 GCA_012841425.1 Bacteroidales bacterium
CTTCAATAAAAGGAATGGTGGGATTATCGGGAACAATCATCCTACCCTTATTCATTATAATTTGCATGTGTTAAATTTAAAAAGGCAACATTATTTTTTCATCGCATTTAATGCACTTCCGGCTTTGAACCATTCTACCTGCTGCTCATTATATGTGTGAGCTGCTTCAAAAGATTCCCTTGTTCCATCTGTGTGAAGAAGCTCAATTGTGAGATTCTTCCCTGGAGCAAACTCTCTTAGACCTAAAATGCTTATTTTATCACCCTCTCTGATTTTGTCATAATCGCTGTGATCGACAAATGTGAGGCCCAACATTCCTTGTTTCTTCAGATTTGTTTCGTGGATACGAGCAAACGACTTAACAAGTATTGCTTTAACATTAAGGTGACGAGGCTCCATTGCGGCGTGCTCGCGACTTGATCCCTCACCATAATTTTCTTCTGCAACAACAACGGATCCTAAGCCTTGAGCCTTGAACTTTCGGGCTAAACCGGGAACAGTCATATACTCTCTTGTTTCTGGATCTAGAACTGTATTTGTTTGGCCGTTAAAAACATTTACAGCACCGATGAGCATATTCTCTGAAATATTATCGAGGTGACCTCTGAAACGAAGCCACGGGCCAGCCATTGAAATATGGTCGGTTGTGCATTTACCCTTTACCTTAATAAGAAGTGGCAAATCTGTTAAATCATTACCATCCCAGGGAGCAAAAGGCTCTAGTTTTTGCAGACGGTTTGATTCAGGATCGATATTTATATTTATTTTATTACCTTTTTGTGAAGGAGCTATAAATCCTGCATCCTTTACGTCGTAACCGTTAGGGGGCAATTCAAAACCATGTGGTTCTTTTAGTTTTACCTTTTCTCCGTTTTCATTTAAGAGAGTATCTGTTAGGGGATTGAAACACAAATCGCCTGAAATAGTTAGCGCTGCAACCAACTCTGGAGAAGTAACAAAGGCATGTGTATTTGGGTTGCCATCGTTTCGTTTAGCAAAATTACGGTTAAATGACGTTACAATTGAATTTACTCTATCATTTGCTGTTTCGTCATCACGCTTCCATTGTCCTATACATGGGCCGCAAGCATTTGCAATAATTGTGGCACCCGCATCTTCAAATACCTGAAGGATTCCATCACGCTCTGCAGTATATCGTATCTGTTCTGAACCTGGATTGATAAGGAATTGAGCTTTTACAGGCACCTCATCATCTGCAGCCTGTTTAACTATGGAAACTGCTCTGGTTAAATCTTCATAAGATGAGTTGGTGCACGAGCCAATGAGTCCAACCTCCATCTTACGTGGCCATCCGTTCTTCTTTACCGCTTCACCAAATTCAGATATTGTGTATGCGGCATCTGGTGTAAATGGTCCGTTTATATGAGGCTCAAGTTCTGAGAGGTTAATTTCAATTAATTGGTCGTAATATAGCTCGGGATTAGCAATCACTTCAGGATCGGGTCTGAGATGTTCTATAATCTTCATAGCCTCATCAGCTACTTCTTTTCTGCCTGTATGATTAAGATACTCGGCTGACTTATAATCGAATGGAAAAATTGAGGTTGTTGCACCAACTTCAGCACCCATATTACAAATAGTTCCTTTGCCTGTAGCTGATAATGATTCTGCACCTTCACCAAAATATTCTATTACAGCATTGGTTCCTCCTTTTACCGTGAGTATACCTGCAACCTTAAGAATTACATCCTTTGGAGCACTCCAACCAGATAGTTTACCTGTTAACTTTACACCAATAAGTTTTGGCATTTTAAGCTCCCAGGGCATGCCAGCCATTACATCAACGGCATCTGCGCCACCAACACCGATAGCAATCATGCCTAAACCTCCCGCATTGGGGGTATGTGAGTCGGTCCCAATCATCATTCCACCTGGGAAGGCATAATTTTCGAGAACTACCTGATGTATGATACCTGCTCCAGGTTTCCAGAAACCAATTCCATATTTATTTGATACATCTCGAAGAAAATCAAACACCTCTCGATTAGTAACATTAGCTGTTTCAAGATCCGTAGATGCGTTTTTATAAGCCTGTATTAGATGGTCGCAGTGAACAGTAGAGGGCACCGCAACAGATGCTCTCCCAGAGTTCATGAACTGAAGCAATGCCATTTGAGCAGTTGCATCCTGCATAGCCACACGGTCGGGAGCAAAATCCACATAATCGTTGGCACGTTTATAATTTCTAACTGGCACGTCGACTGAAAGATGCGTGAAAAGAATTTTTTCAGTCAAAGTTAAAGGTCTCTGGAGTACATCTTTAACTTGCTGTACTTTTTCGGGAAGTTGTCTATAAACTTTGCGAATCATCTCAATATCAAAAATCATAGGAATAGAAGTATTAAAAAATAATAAAAATCTGTTGACTTAGCTACAACACTACATTTTAACAAAAAAATAGAGATAAATGTTCGTCAAAAGATAGGGTTATATTATTTAATTGTAGTTAATCAACACCGTCTATAGCAATTGTATACAAATTGCAAACTCATATTAACAATAGTGAGGCGATTTAGTTCATTAATACTTTTAATAATCACAAAAATAATCATTAACTTTGTGACTACTTAGACACATAAATTAAATAAGAATTTTATTATACCAGTGATTCATGATTGAACACGAAGGAATAATTGAGAAAGTAAAAGGCAATAACATAACAGTTCGAATACTACAAAAATCGGCCTGTAGTGATTGTCACGCAAGAGCAGCCTGTATGGCTTCCGACTCAAAAGAAAAGTTGGTTGATATACGGGATTATACAGGAATGTATCAAGAAAACGAAAGTGTAATAATTGAAGGCAAAAAATCAATAGGATACAAAGCTGTTTTTTGGGCATTTGTATTACCACTACTATTTCTTATTCTTGTTTTAGTTCTTTCCCTCACACTATGGAATTTAAGTGATACAAAGGCAGCATTGGCTTCTTTGGTTGCTCTAATTCCTTATTATTGTGTACTATATTTTTTCAGAAACAGAATGGCAAATTCGTTTAGATTCAGTATTAAAAAAACAAATTAATATTATGAGTGTATTACTATCTGCCGTTGCAACATTAGGAGTTATTGGTGCGGGAAGTGCAGCAATTCTCTATATGGTGGGCCAAAAATTTAAAGTAGAAGAAGATCCTCGCATACAGGAGGTTGAAGATGCTTTACCTGCCGCAAACTGTGGTGGTTGTGGGTTCCCCGGATGTGCTTCGTTTGCAACTGCATGCGTTAATGCAGAGACATTAAGCGATTTAAACTGTCCCGTTGGTGGACAAAAAACTATGGATGCTGTTGCCGAGATACTTGGCCAAAAAGCTCCAATAGCAGTAAAGAAAATAGCGGTAGTTCGTTGTAATGGAACATGCGATAATCGACCTAGATTGAATCTCTATGATGGGGTTTCAAATTGCACGATTGCATCTGCTCTTTATGGTGGAGATACAGGCTGTTCGTTTGGGTGTTACGGTCTTGGAGATTGTGTTGA
>DUUR01000008.1 GCA_012841425.1 Bacteroidales bacterium
GGGTAGGCTCGTCTGGGTCTTTAAACATTATGGGTAAGTTCATTTTACTAGTTTTGAACTTATAAGGCTCATCGTAATGAAAATCCAGCTCAAGAAAATAATCTCCTGTAAGCGCTTCTCCCGAATTATCATCAGAAGAAACTAAATCGAGATTCAATCGCTCATCCGAAACCCTAACATGTTCGGTTAATGTATAAACCCCACGATAAGTACCATTCATATAGTAATCAACACTAACAGATTGGGGCGTCCATCTCATTTCAGCAATACGTGAAATTTCAAATGCAGTTATATTTCTCAACAATGTTTTGTCAAAATGATTAGCAAGTAGCGCCCAATTTCGGTCGTTACTCATTCCCAGAAGCGAGTTTTTCTTTTCAAGTCTTATGCGATATGGCTTTTTTGCCACTCCCCACCATGTAGAATTACCGCGACCTTTTATCTCTCCCTCAGATTTAAATTCGGTATCAGTAGTATAGTAATTATCAAGATCTTCAATGCGAATGGTGGAGTTTACGTAATTCTCTTTATCTTCATCTTTAAACTCAAAATTCCCTTCGGTATTGATATAAACTTGTGGAATTCTGGGCTTATTTTTGGTTACAGTTACAGTATACTGAGTCGATTCACCATTAGCCGCAATTACATTAATTATAACCGGATTACTATAATCATTAGCTGTTACACCACTAACTTGCTCTGTGTTTTTTACTTCAACTTTAACTCCCACATAATTGAAAGTTGCAACTAACTGGTTGAGTGATACTTTGTATGGGACAGACAAATTGATATTAAAGTCAGTAATTTTACCTATAATTGCTTCATCCAGCCCATTATTTAGCTCGGGTTGAAATACGAAATAATCAATAGATGCTTCTCCCGATTTATCCTCAGAATCATTACAAGCAGTAATTGAAAATAATAATATTAATAAAAGGATAAGACTATTTAATTTAAAAAAATTTCTTTGGTTGAATAGTTTTAATTCAGGCATAACTAGTAAATGTTTAATTCCAGAAAGAGTATTAATACAAATTTAGCTTAATTATTCAGATTACCTCGAGTTAATTGTGCTGTTAACACCTTAATTTTGATTACAGACTTTAGAGCAGTATCTTTGTACTATTATTAAAAAAACTAGATTAAAATGTCACAAACTCCAAATTGCATTAAATGTAATAGCGCGGTAACCTATTTTGATGGTTCACTTTTTCATTGTACCGAATGTTTTCATGAGTGGACTCAGGAAGATATGGATTCTGCAGAAAGCTCTGATAAAGTAATTGATAGCAACGGCAATGAGCTGTTAGATGGTGATGATGTAACAGTTATAAAAGATTTGAAAGTAAAAGGATCTTCTATGGTAGTTAAAAGAGGCACCCGTGCTCGTGGTATAAGATTATCGAGTGACGACCCAACTCATGTTCAAGCAAAAGTAGATGGTCAGACCATATTTCTAAAAACTGATTTTCTTAAAAAGTAATATTCTCACAGAATTTATTAGTAAATACCTTATTATACTAGGGTAA
>DUUR01000113.1 GCA_012841425.1 Bacteroidales bacterium
CCTTTTTATCAAGAAAAGGAGTTACTTTTGCAACACAGTTTGAGCAGTTTATATTTGTTTTAAATTTCATTGTTCCCATATACTGTTTCATTTTTTTATAGTGATTTAAACATATACCAAGATGTTTCTACATAAATCGGAAGCATCTAATAGATATCTAATTGAGACAAATATAATTATTTTTTTGTTCTGTAGGCTTAACATTATTCATAATAGATACTTAAAATGTTACATAGAACAAATATTTTGAGTGAACTGTTAACATGATAAATGTTTAAAACATGAAGCAAACAAAGCGAAGGACTTCCAAGAGAACTGAGAAGAAAAGAAACTTTATATCTCTTTTTATTTTCAGTGCAGTTGTAATAGTATCTGTAATACTTTTCAGTCGAAATGCATCTCTCTCCGAGTGGTATATGAATAAGATTTATCCATCAGTTGCTACTTTGCTATCAGCCATATCGGCACTTTCCCCTTTTTCGGTGTATGATGTTTTTATTGTTGTTGCTGTACTTTATCTTCTGAAACTGATTTTGTTTGTAATAATTAGACAGACATCATTTAAGAGTTTTCTCTTCTCGTTGGTCCGTTTCGTTACTATCCTAATTGCATGGTTTTATTTTGGTTGGGGAATCTCATACTTCAGGAAAGATTATTACAGTCGCACCAACATTCAAGAGACCACCTTTAACGCCACTAACCTCAGGGAGTTCGCTTCACACTTTATATCTCAAGCTAACAACTCGTACGTTGAATTTGAGGTAATGGAAAAAGAGGAAATAAGAAAAGAGATAGAGAGGACATATAGCCACGTCCACGAGCCACTGGTATTAAATTACCCAAATGGAAAAAGGAGAGCTAAAAAGATGATTTTTGAATCGATGTTTACCAAGATGGGTATTTCGGGATATTATGGTCCTTTTTTTAATGAGATACATATTAATAATTATAGTCTTAACTTCACTTACCCTTTTACTCTAGCTCATGAAATGGCGCACCAGTTTGGTATTGCAAAGGAGTCTGAAGCTAACCTGTATGCTTTTATTGTATGTGCTAATAGCGAAGATGAAAGAATAAGATATAGTGCTTATGTATCTGTCATTAGCTATCTTTTAAATGATGTTAGAGCACTGATACCCGATGAATATGAAGAGATACTGAACTCAGTTAAACCTGAAATAATAGAGGATCTTCAACGCAATCGCCAGCATTGGCTATCGGCAAGAAATGAAACATTATCTGATGTCCAGAACAAAGCTTACGATGCTTACCTCAAAGGTAACAGGATTAGTTCAGGAAGAGAAAATTACTCGGAGGTGGTTGGATTATTAATCTCTAGTTATGATTCATTTACTACTATAAAGTGATTTGATTTGTTATATATATAGTCAACCACATAAACTGTAGTTTATTATGAAAAATATTCTAATGTTAATTGTAGTCATATTATTAATCTGGGGTTGTTCGGGACCAAAGGGTGTTGTATCACTTGAACCTAATAATGGTGATGTTGCAACAGTAGACTCCATTGAATATGAATTGATTGTAATGGATACGGGATTCGAAACCTGGTACTTGCTGCAGGATTCACCAACCCATTATCGTTCACAGCAATATTACGAGGGGTGGAACAGGCAATATGTATCGGCGTGGAACGCATATGCAAATCAGCCAAGCAGAAGATCTTTTTTTCAGAGCATAATTGGATATGAGTCAAATGTGGATTATGGTTTTGAACTAAATCATAAACTGTTTTACTACTTTCAGTATGTTGAGAAGGTTTTGAAAATTCCAATTTTACCCAACAGTCCAATGAGTGTTGTGTTTTAATTAAATCCTCTTCGTCTTTAGCCTTAAGCTGTTTGTAACCACACTAACAGAACTAAGAGCCATTGCAGCACCAGCTATCATTGGGTTGAGCATAAAGCCTGTAAATGGATATAGAAGTCCCGCCGCAACAGGTATTCCAATAACATTGTATATAAATGCCCAGAAGAGGTTCTGACGGATTGTCCTTACAGTTGCTTTAGACAGATGTATTGCCTTGGGTATCTTATTTAAATCGGATGAAATGATAGTCATCTTTGCTACATCCATAGCAATATCGCTGCCTGCCCCCATGGCAATACTAACATCGGCCTGAGCGAGTGCTCCACTATCATTAATACCATCACCCACCATTGCAACTTTATTTCCTCTGTTTTGAAGCTCTTTCACAAGATCTGCCTTCTCTTCTGGAAGCACACCTCCTCTATAGTTCGTTACTCCAACTTCTTTAGCTAATGCAGCAGCTACCTTCTCATTATCACCAGTATAAATGGCAACATCAATTCCCATGCTTTGCAATTTAGCAATTGCCTCTTTAGAGGTAGGCTTCATTTTATCTGTGATACCAACTATACCAAAAGCTTGCTGTCCATCTGCTATAATGGATATTGTGTGAGCAGCCTCAAGCTCAAGCTCAATCTGCTTTTGCAAATCTGTGGGGATTGAGATGTTTTTTGATATCATATAGCTCTCATTACCTATATAATAAGTGGCATTTTCATAAATTCCCTCAATACCTTTTCCACTTACCTGCTCAACAGAGATACCGTCCAGTAGATTACTCTCATCTTTTAGATGTGCTGTAATGGCATCGGCCAACGGGTGTTCAGATCTATGCTCGATGCTATAGAGTATATCTTTATGAATAGGAAGTGCGTTGGCAGACCAAGTAATATTTGTGACCTGTGGTCTACCTTCGGTTATTGTACCTGTTTTATCAAGAACCACTACGTCAATTTCTTTAGCCATCTCGAGGCTCTCGGCATCTTTTATAAGGATTCCTTCACTGGCACCTTTCCCAATTGCTACCATTATAGC
>DUUR01000114.1 GCA_012841425.1 Bacteroidales bacterium
GAGAAGGTTATATTTCCAGGAGTAGGAAATGCGATTTCTGCAATTAAACATCTAAAGAATAAAGGTTTAGACAAAACTATTAAGTCTCTTGTTCAACCAACATTGGGTATTTGCCTAGGACTACAGCTTATGTGTCAGCATACTGAAGAAGGTGATGTAGAATGCCTAGGGATATTTGATACTGATGTGAAAATATTTCCACCTAGTGATATTGTTCCGCATATGGGATGGAACAATATATCAGAACTATCCACCCCTCTGTTTCACGGCATTAATGAGAATGATTCTTATTATTTTATTCATAGTTATTATGCGGGTGTTTGTGAATATACTATTGCTAAATGCAACTACATAACACCTTTTAGTGCAGCATTACGTAGAGACAACTTTTATGCTACTCAATTTCATCCCGAAAAGTCGGGTGATGTGGGAGATAAAATATTAAAAAACTTTCTTGAACTTTGATTTTGAATATGAGAATAATTCCTGCTATTGATATTATTGATGGAAAATGTGTGAGGCTTACTAAGGGCGATTACAGCACACAAAAGATTTACAACGAGGATCCACTTAAAGTTGCAAAAGAGTTTGAAGCGAGTGGCATTAAACACCTACATCTAGTGGATTTAGATGGTGCAAAATCAAACAGTATTGTAAATCACAAAATACTTAATGCGATTGCCTCTAAAACAGAACTGATTATTGATTTTGGTGGTGGCATTAAATCTGACAAAGATATAGAGATTGCATTTGAAAATGGTGCCTCTCAAGTTACTGGCGGAAGTATTGCTGTGCATAATAGAACTCTTTTTTTAGACTGGCTTGCTAAGTATGGAAATGAAAAGATAATATTGGGGGCCGACAGCAATAACCGAATGATAGCAACTAACGGTTGGCAAAAGAAATCGGATCTGGATGTTGTCAGTTTTATAAAAGACTACGAGAAAGAGGGCATTTTATATGTTATTTGTACAGATATTTCTAAGGATGGAATGTTGCAAGGCACTTCTACAGAATTGTATAAGGAAATTCTCTCTAATACTAATGTAAAACTCATTGCCAGTGGAGGTGTAACTTCAATTGAAGATTTAAAGCTTGTTGAGCAGATTGGCTGTGAAGGAGCAATAATTGGCAAGGCTATTTATGAAGGTAGAATAAGTTTAAAAGAGCTAAAGCGGTTTATTATAAAAAATGGTAGTTAAGCAACTTTAGTGAACTATTTCGTTAAGCTAAATGAGCAGAAGACAAGTTTACTTGTATTTTGCCATAGCGAGAAATAGTCTAACTTTAGTGAACTATTTCGTTAAACCAAATCAGAAGAAAACAAGCTTGCTTGGATTATGGAACAGCGAGAAATAGAATAATATATGTGCTAACGGAACTCTAAATTAAGATTGAAATTAAAATGCTTAAAAAAAGAATAATTCCCTGTCTCGATATAAAAGATGGCAGAACTGTGAAAGGTGTAAATTTTATTGGATTACGTGATGCGGGTGACCCTGTAGAGCTAGCCAAAAGGTATGTTAATGAGGGTGCTGATGAATTGATTTTCTTGGATATAACCGCTACTATTGAAAATAGGAAGACCTTAACTGATCTTGTAGAACATGTGGCGAAAGAGATTAATATTCCTTTTACTGTTGGTGGGGGAATTAAATCAGTGGAAGATGCGCGTGCAATAATAAAAGCTGGTGCTGATAAAATAAGCATAAACTCATCTGCTGTTGTACAACCTCAACTTATTACAGAAATAGCAGAGCAGTTTGGAAGCCAATGCGTTGTACTTGCCATTGACACCAAACTTGAAGCGAATGGTGAGTGGGTTGTATATACTCACGGAGGCTCAACTTCTGCCCACCTTAACACTGTGGAGTGGGCAATTAAAGGAGAGGAGCTTGGTGCAGGTGAGGTTTTGTTAACTTCCATGAATAACGATGGAATGAAATCTGGCTTTGCAATTGAGATAATTGATCAGGTATCTAAAGCACTAAATATTCCTGTAATTGCATCTGGTGGAGCTGGTAATATGAATCATTTTGCAGAAGTCTTCAATAAAACAAAAGCAAGTGGAGCCCTAGGAGCATCTGTTTTCCACTTTAAAGAAATAGCAATCCCTGCTCTAAAAGATTATTTAAAAGAACAAAATATCCCAATAAGATGAATTTAGATTTCGAGAAAACAGACGGGTTAGTGCCAGCAATAGTTCAACATGCCAATACAATGCAAGTTCTCATGCTAGGCTACATGAATAAAGAAGCTGTAGATAAAACTATAGCTGAAGGCAAAGTAACGTTTTTTAGTCGCACAAAAAACAGGCTGTGGACAAAAGGAGAAGAGTCTGGAAACTATCTACTAGTGGATGAGATACTGCAGGATTGCGACAACGATACGTTATTGATAAAAGCATTTCCTCAAGGGCCAACCTGCCACACTGGCTCTACTACCTGCTTTAAAGAAGAAACTCCTAAAGGTTTTTTGTATAAACTAGAAAACATAATTGAGCAACGAATAGCTGATAATGTTGAATCGTCGTATACAGCAAAACTTTTTGCCAGAGGTGTAAATAAAGTAGCGCAAAAGGTGGGAGAAGAGGCTGTTGAACTGGTTATAGAGTCTAAGGATAATAACGTAGACTTATTTAAAAATGAAGCTGCCGATCTTCTTTATCACTTTTTGATTTTACTTAAGACTAAAAAGCTAAAGTTAGAAGATATAGAAGAAATTTTAAAAGGACGTCATAAATAATTACTACTCTTAAGCAATAGTAAATTAAGTGCCCTGTACGGCACACAAAAAGGGGCTGTCAATTTCTTGAGACAGCCCCTTTTAAATAATCTATGTTTTCTAAAACCTTATTCGGTTCTTTATTACTTATTCTGCACTTTCGTGACTAAAATAAATACCATTGGATAATTGAGCAACTCCATTATAAGAGCTCTTTGTTGCAATAACTGTTAGGTTATCTCCAACTTTAATGTCTTTAGTTGCTAACAGATCTTTCCTAAAATCGCCTGTTGCACCATGACCTGGATATACGCCATATACATATATTTCGTCATCTCCATCTTTCAAATAAACATTTCCGTATGTTGGATTATCAATTTCTGTAATTTCACCAGAAACCATAAAGAAATCGGTGCTTGAGTCGGGCTTAGCCAATACCTCGGCAATAGTGGCAGGAGTTACAGGTATTACACTTTCTAATACCGCTCCACCAACTTGAGGGTCATCTCTATATGCTGCACGTTTTCCTACAATTGTGATGATATCACCTACTTTCAGGTCTTTATCTTGGAAGTCTTGAATTCCATAAACATATGTCTCGCCTGAGAAGTCTCTGATATCTAAATTGCCATATGTTGTATTTGAGATATCAGTGATAACACCTGTCAATCTATATTGAGTATCACCCACTTCAGCAGCAAGGAATTCTGCAATTGATGCTTTTATGATAGCACCTTTTTGATTTAGGGTAGTTTCAGTTGTGTATTCTTTTGAACCGTCTGTAGTGCTTAAAACGATAGTAGTACCACGGTCTCCACCAGCATTGGCAGCAGCTTTAAATGTAACAACTACATTCTCTCCAGCTGACTGGATTGATGAGATTGATAACCACTGCTTGGCATCTTCTGGTATCTCTACTGATACACCCTGCCCTTTGCTAGTAAGGTAAGCAATAAATTCACCACCTTCGATAGGTAGCATTTCGTTTTCAACTGAGTCAACTTTGATAAGCGATTTGTTTATATTAATGACCGTAACATCAACCAACTGAGGCGATCCATTGTAAGTAGATTTTGGTCCTTCTA
>DUUR01000115.1 GCA_012841425.1 Bacteroidales bacterium
AATCCAACTATCTCACCCTGCTTAACATTTATAGAGACATGACTAACTACAGTACGTTTACCATACTTTTTTACAAGGTTATTCGTACGAAGCATAAGCTTTTCACCTTGCTCATTAACTGTTCCATCAATAGAGTTAGTCTCCTCTATATTGGTAGTCGCCGATAATTCATCTAAATGTTCGCTCATTAGTAGGAAAATTTATACAAAGGTATAAAAAAGTTGCCAGTAAATAATCACTTAGTAATCACTATCTCCGCTTTTTCAACCTCTCCATTCATAGGTGGGTGCAATTTTGCTACTCTTACCTCAAGAGAAGAAATTTGCATAAATTGTTCTGATATTCTTTTAAAAATTCTTGCAGCAACATGCTCTAGCAACCTCGAAGGGGTCGCCATTTCTGCTTTAACAATATCATAAACATCTGCATAGCTAATGGTATCTCTAACATCATCAGATTCGCAAGCTTCTGTAAGATCGGCATCAATTACTATATTAACTTCAAAATCGCCACCAATAACGCTTTCATGAGGCAACACCCCATGAAATGCGCGGAATTTCAAATTACAAAGATTAATTCTTGTCTTCATCTATTCTATCTGTTTTTAGGAGTCAAATATAAGAACATTTTGTTATATTTGTTGTTTCCAAATTAGAGTTGTCTTTGAAGCTGTGTTATTTATCATTGAAATTCAAGCTCATACAGTAATGACAATTCCAAACATATACAAAAACAATAGTACATGAAGAAGAACGAAATCCCTGAACGACTCACAGCAATGCGTCAATTTTTAACAGAAAACAATATTGATGCTTTTATAATCCCTAGCACAGATGCTCATCTTAGCGAATATCCACCAAAATACTGGGAATCGAGAAAGTGGATAAGTGGCTTTACGGGATCTGCAGGTACTGCAGTAGTTACAAAGAATAATGCAGGTGTGTGGACCGACTCTCGCTATTTTATTCAGGCAGCTGATGAGCTAAAAGACACCGGTTTTGATCTATTTAAAATGGGTCAATCGGACACTCCAGATATGACTAGCTGGATAATTGAACAGGTTGGAGATGGTGGCACTGTTGGTATTGATGGACTTGTTTATGCTGCATCAGACGCTAAAGCTCTTAAAATAAAGCTAGAAGAGAACAATATTAAATTAAACACATCATTTGATCCTTTTTCTAAAATAAGGAATGACAGACCCGAAATCCCAAAAAACAAGGCATTTACTATACCAGTTGAAATAGCTGGAGAAACTGCTAAAAGCAAGATTGATAGAATAAATGCCGAACTAAAGAAGGTTGGGGCAGATGGAATTATTATTGTAACTCTTGATGCTGTTGCATGGACTTTCAACATCAGAGGAAACGACGTAGATTACAACCCTGTAACAGTAGCCTATGCATATGTTTCTGAAAAGGAAACAGTACTATTTATCGATCCCGATAAACTAAGTGACGAGGTTGCTTACTTTTATAAAGAGCAAGGTATAAAAGTGACCGATTATAACGAAGTTTTTGAATATGTTAGCCTCCTTCCCGAAGGTCACAAAGTATGTATTACAGGAAATAAGATTAATTGGAAATTACTTCAATCTATACCTAGCACATGCAAGATAGTGGATATCCCTTCTCCAGTGGATATGATGAAGAGTATAAAAAATGAAACCGAACTTAACGGATTCCGTAATGCCATGATTAAGGATGGGGTTGCATTGGTTAAATTCTTTATGTGGCTTGAAAAAGCAGTTCCTGCTGGTGAAGTAGATGAGGTTACAGTTCAAGAAAAACTACTCGAGTTCCGTTCGCAACAAGATTTGTTTGTTGGTGAAAGTTTTGGCACAATTGCAGGATATAAAGGTAATGGTGCAGTTGTACATTACAATGCGATACCCGAAACTTGTCTGAAGGTTAAGCCAGAAGGATTATTGCTTATAGACTCAGGTGGACAATATAGAGATGGCACTACAGATATCACCAGAACTGTTGCTGTAGGAGAACTCACAAAACAGATGAAGGTAGACTATACAAATGTTCTTAAAGGACACATAGCACTGGCAACTACAATTTTCCCCGAAGGCACAAGAGGTTCTCAATTAGATATTCTTGCACGAAAAGCTTTATGGGATAATTACACTACATACTGGCATGGAACTGGTCATGGTATTGGTCATTTCTTAAATGTGCACGAAGGTCCACAAAGCATTCGCTTAGAAGAGAACCCAACTGTATTGCATCCAGGAATGGTGACTTCTAATGAACCTGGTGTATATCGTGCCAATCAATATGGTATTCGCATCGAAAACCTTATTGTTGCTCAAGAGTATGAGAAAACTGAAGAGTTTGGCACATTCTATAATTTTGAAACAATTACACTATGTCCTATCGATACTAAACCTATTTCAAAGAAACTGCTTACTAAAGATGAAAAGAAATGGTTCAATAAGTATCATAAGATGGTTTACAAGAAGCTAAAAAGTCATTTGAGCGATGAGGAAAAAGCTTGGTTAAAAAACAAAACAGCACCAATTTAATTCAAAAAGTATATCAACAAAAGTCGGTGTATAGGTTTATGAAAAACGATACCCGACTTTTTTCATTTATATATCTATGGCTCTTATAAAATCAGTTAGAGGCTTCACGCCCGAAATAGGAGAAAATTGTTATCTGGCAGAGAATGCTACTATAATAGGCGATGTTATAATCGGCAAAGATTGCAGCGTCTGGTTTAATACAGTACTTCGCGGTGATGTAAACTCAATTCGTATTGGCGATAGAGTTAATGTTCAGGACGGCACTGTAATTCACACCCTTTATCAGAAGTCGGTTTCAATTATTGGCAATGACGTATCAATTGGTCACAACGCAGTAATACATGGCGCCGAAGTGAAAGACGGAGCCCTCATTGGTATGGGCGCAGTAGTATTGGATCATGCTGTTATTGGAGAAGGAGCAATTATAGCTGCCGGTTCTGTGGTTCTAACTGGAACAATAGTAGAGCCTGGCAGTATTTATGCAGGAGTACCGGCGAAATTTGTAAAGAAAGTAGACCCAGCACAATCTAAAGAGATGAACCAAAAGATAGCCAGCAACTACCTGATGTATGCTGGCTGGTTTAAAACTGATTAACTATCAATTATCAACAGTTAATTAGTAATTAGTAATACTCTTAGGAGCAAGAACATGGTCGACTTACTCAAACCATATCTAGTGCGATCGAAAAGGCACGAAGTGAATTTTTTATCGTTCGTGCGCTGTGCCCCTCCGGTTAGCTTCAACCATTTTATAAAGCTGATCGTTGGGTCTTATTTTCTCTTCGGTTTTAATTGAGAAGTAATCACCTTTTACCGCTTCATCAGTGGCTTTCAAATCAACTCTTATATCTTCGGCCGTAACAAACAGAGCACCTGTGGTGGGACCAGTAATGAGCAATTCGTCACCAGGCTTAACCGACTGAGTTTCGACAAGGAATTCAGTAACACCTATATTGCCAAAATGCTTTATAGCCTTACCTACATAAACTTTTCGTTTTGTTGCACCCGAGCCGTAGCGGTGTGTCCATTCTCCTAGTCGTTGACCAAGATAATAGCCATCCCAAAAGCCACGATTAAAAACAGTTGACAGCTTTTCGTTCCACACATCAATCTTCTCTTGTGTGAAAGTATCGTTACAGTAGCTTTCAATAGCTTCTCTGTAGCATGTGGTTACTATACGAACATATTCGGGACCTCTTGCACGACCTTCTATCTTAAAAACCCTAACTCCCGCATCAAGCATCTTATTCATAAAATGAATTGTCTTAAGATCTTTGGGAGACATTATATATTCATTGTCAATCTCCAGCTCAATATCGCTTGTTTTATCTTTAACGATATAACCTCTTCTGCAAATTTGATTGCAAGCACCACGATTTGCGGAGAGGTCTTTTTCATGCAGACTTAAATAACACTTGCCCGAAACAGCCATGCAAAGCGCCCCATGAGCAAACATCTCAATCTGAACAAGTTCGCCTTTAGGTCCTTTTATTTGCTGTTCCACAATATCTTTATGAATGGCAGCAACCTGGTCTAGATTAAGCTCACGCGCCAGCACCACAACATCTGCATATTGCGCATAAAATTTAAGAGACTCTGTATTTGTGATATTAAGTTGTGTTGAGAGGTGAACTTCAACTCCTATACTACGGGCATACATAAGTACAGCCACATCAGCAGCAATTATAGCAGAAAGGTTAGCTTCCTTTGCCGCATCAACAACTTTGCGCATAAGCGTCATATCGTTGTTGTATATAATAGTGTTTACGGTGAGATAACTCTTAATATTGCTTTCTTTACAAATTGCAACAATTTTGTGAAGATCGTCGATAGTAAAGTTATTTGAAGATTTGGAACGCATATTCAACCCTTCAATACCAAAGTAAATTGAATCTGCGCCACCCTGAATGGCTGCCATGAGAGATTCATAGGAACCAGCGGGTGACATTATTTCATAATTTTGTCTCAATTTCATTGTGTCGCTCTGATTTTAAAGTGCAAAAATACAAAAAATCAGCGGGTTTCACATT
>DUUR01000116.1 GCA_012841425.1 Bacteroidales bacterium
AGTTACTAATTCCACCCATACCGATTATTGGAATTTTTACGGCATTAAATACTTCCCATACCATTCTCACAGCTATTGGTTTAATGCATGGACCCGAGAGGCCTCCTGTAACAGTTGAGAGCTTTGGCTTTCTGCTTTCAATATCTATTGCCATTCCCATAAAAGTGTTTACGAGTGAGACAGAATCAGCACCTTCGCCTTCAACCGCCCGGGCAATATCGGCTATGTTTGTTACATTCGGAGATAGTTTTACTATAAGTGTTTTAGGAAAAATATCTCTTACGGCACGTGTAACTTTAGCTGCTGATTCGCATGAAACACCAAAGGCCATACCACCTTCTTTTACGTTAGGACACGAGATATTTAACTCAATAGCTGGCATCTTATCTAAATTGACAAGTTTTTCTGTACATCTAACATAATCATCAATTGTTGAGCCAGAAACATTTACAATTATATTTGTATCGTACTCTTTAATAACGGGATAAAGATGATCTACAAAATAGTCGACTCCCTTATTCTGAAGCCCTACTGAATTGAGCATCCCTGAAGGCGTTTCTGCCATTCTGGGGTAGTTATTACCCTGGCGTGGCTCTACAGTTGTTCCTTTTACAAAAATACCACCGAGCCTACCTAAATCAATAAAATCTTTGTACTCAGTTCCGTACCCAAATGTTCCTGATGCAGTTGTTACTGGATTTTTTAGTTTTAAATCTCCTATTTCTACATTTAATCTAGCCATGTCAATTCTTTAATATTAAATACTGGTCCTTCGGTGCAACTACATACATTTCCTCTTACTGTTTTCTCTGTACAGCATAAGCATGCGCCAAATCCACATGCCATAAGGTTCTCAAGAGATACTTCACACTCTATTCCATTAGTGTTAGCATATTTTGCAACCGACACCATCATTGGTTTTGGACCGCAAGTAAAAATATAGTCGTAGTTTTTTTCCTTCAATATTGTATGATCGGTAACATATCCTTTTTGGCCCACAGTGCCATCTTCTGTAGTTAAAAATAAATTACCATATCTCTCAAACTCCTCTTGCTGAAGAATATCAGTTGCAGATCTTCCCCCAAGCAGGAAGTCGGGCTCAATACCGAACTCGTTTATTCTTTTACCCAAGAAAAGCATAGGAGCAGTACCAACGCCTCCACCTATAAGCAGATAATTTCCTTTATGATTAGGTATTGTAAAAGAGTTTCCTAGGGGAAACATAAGGTTAATTACTTCTCCAGGGTTAAGTTCACATATCTTACGGGTGCCTTCTCCTACACGCTGAATCAAGAGCCATATTTCATTTTTCTTCTTATCGATAAAATTAATAGAAATAGGTCTCCTTAAGAATACATTAGGAGAATTATCAACTAGGATTTGAACAAACTGCCCCGGAAACATTTCTGGCAAGGTTTCATTATTTGCCGGAGTGACCTTAATTAAATTATTCCTGACATTTAATATATCATTAGATTGAACTAAAAAATTGAGTACTTTCATCTTTTTTCAATATTCATTATTGAATACAAAAGTACATCAATATTTTTAGTTCGGCAATCTTGTAATCTTAACAGGGCAACTATTATTTATTCTCGGGTATTATCCAAAGATAGATAGTTTTA
>DUUR01000117.1 GCA_012841425.1 Bacteroidales bacterium
ATTATACTGCAAAACTTGCTTTAGGAGCTCGTGATGTATGGGGATATATTACTAAAGATAGTGCAGATTTTAATTGGGATATGAAATCTGAATTAGAACATGCAGTTAAATATATTCCAAATGAATCTTGTGTAAAATGTCATCAAAACCTATTTCCACAAGGAGTAACGGACGATGGAATTACAGCTCATCTATACTATGAAGATAATGCTGAAAAGTTAGATCTTCAGTGTATTAGTTGTCATTTAGATGCAGGTCACTATAATCCGAATTACGCACATGGACAGATGGTTGGTATTCCAGGAATGTCGGGCTCGTATGACATAGACAGTAGTAGCTTCTTTACAGAACCAGCGCACGTTACTCGTTTTGATAATTTCAGAGAGCAAATACCTGGTACCGCTGTCTCTTTCAATATGATTGCTATTGATGGTGGCACTTTTAAAATGGGAAGTCCTGAGAAAGAGTCGTTTCGTAATCCAGACGAATCTCCTCAACATGAGGTTACCGTGAGCTCCTTTTTTATGGCAGAAGTGGAGACCACTTGGAATCAATATTGGGCATTCTATTCTGAAACTATGAGTGAAGGAAGAACTCCACCGGAAGTGGTGTACCAAAATAATTTGAATGCTTTGGGAGTAGATGCTATTTCAGGGCCCACACCTCCTTTTGGTTATCCCGATCAGGGATGGGGACAGGGCGACCGACCAGCAATTACAATGACTCATTATGCTGCTGAAACATTTTGTCAGTGGCTATCCGAAAAAACAGGTAAAAAATATAGATTGCCAACTGAGGCTGAGTGGGAATATGCTGCCAGAGGTGGAAGGGAAACTTCTTACTTCTTCCCTGGTAGTGCAAAAGATTTCTCTGAACATGGTTTTATGAGAAATATATTTAAGCCTAAAACAGATAGTATAAGTTCTTTTGTTATTTATAATCAAAATAGCAATGGTCGAACTCAATTACCAAGCGAAGTAATGCCTAACCCATTTGGTTTAAGAAATATGTTGGGTAACGTTATGGAGTATACTGCAGACAAATATGATTCAGAGGCATATAATAATAGAGGGTCAAATACTGTAGATCCTATTGTTACAGAGGGAGATGAGTGGGTAGTTCGTGGAGGCTATTATAATTCTGATGCGGCAGACGTAAGAAGTGCATCAAGAAGTCATACCGAACATGATGACTGGATGAGAACAGATCCTCAACAACCTAAGAGTATATGGTGGTATTCAGACATTAAGGGTATCGGTTTTAGAGTTGTATGTGAACCTGACTCAGCTTTAAAATAACAGTAGGCTATAAATTTAACTTATTAATTACCAATAATTACGGACTTTTAAATATTAATTCAAATGAAAGAAAACAATTTAACCAGAAGATCATTCCTGAAAACCTCTGCCGTAGCAGGGGCTGTAGGAGTAATTGGCACAGGATCGGCAGGCTTGCTGTCGTCATGCAGTGATACAAATAAAAAAAATGGTGTTGCTGCACCCTTAAGAGAACCCGGCACTTATTATATCCCTGAACTTCCTGATTTAGCTACGGACGGAAAAGAACTAAAAGCAGGTGTTGTAGGATGTGGTGGTAGAGGTTCTGGAGCTGCTATTAATTTCCTTAATTCAGCAAATGGTGTTACAATTGTTGCATTGGGAGATGTTTTTCAGGATAGGGTAGATGGACTGGCAGATAAATTGAAAGCAGAATATAATATTGATATTCCCGAATCGATGCGTTTTGTTGGGCTTGATTCATACAAACAGGTAATAGATAGCGATATTGATGTTCTTATTGAATGTACACCTCCTTTCTTCCGTCCTGAACATTTTAAATATGCAGTAGAAAAAAACAAACACTGTTTCCTCGAAAAACCAATATGTGTTGATTCGGCAGGATATCGTACAATTATTGCTGCTGCAAAACAAGCACAAGCAAAAAATCTAACAGTTGTTACAGGTACACAACGTCACCATCAACGTAGTTATATAGAGTCGTATAAACAGATAATGAATGGTGCAATTGGAGAAATTACAGGTGGTGCAGTTTATTGGAATCAGAGCATGTTGTGGTATCGTGAACGTCAACCTCAATGGAGCGATTTTGAATTCATGGTTCGCGACTGGGTAAACTGGAAATGGTTGTCGGGAGATCATATTGTTGAGCAACATGTTCATAATATTGATGTCTTTACATGGTTTTCAGGACTTAGACCAGTTAGTGCTGTTGGTTTCGGTTCACGTC
>DUUR01000009.1 GCA_012841425.1 Bacteroidales bacterium
CTTCTATGTTAAAAGACAAGGTAAGCGAATATCATGATTTCCGCGATTTAATCCTCGACAAGAATGTTGATATTGTACATATCGCCACCCCACCCCACTGGCATGGAATAATGTCTGTTGAAGCAGCTAAGGCTGGCAAAGACATCTTTTGCGAAAAACCAATGACTCGCACAATTGGTGAAGGAATTAGAGTTCGTGAAGCTATTGCACAATACGGCAATATATTCCGTCTAAATACATGGTTTCGCTTCGATAGTACTTTCTATGGACTAGGGAGCACTGTAAAGCCTCTTAAAAAGCTTGTTGACAGTGGCATGCTAGGCTGGCCTTTAAAATTCACAATTAGTAAACATACTGGCTTCGATTGGAAGTTCTTCTGGGTAGGTAAAAACCACCTTGAGCCACAACCGGTTCCCGAAGAGCTCGACTACGATATGTGGTTAGGGCCCGCACCTTACAAACCATACAATGCCCATCGTGTTCACGATACTTTCCGTGGATACTGGGATTATGATGGTGGTGGACTAGGTGATATGGGGCAGCACTACATAGATCCCGTTCAATATCTGCTTGGCAAGGACGATACATCGCCAGTTAAAGTAGAGGTTGATGCTCCTCAACAACACCTTGATGCAGTTGGTACTTGGAGAAGCATCACATATACTTATGAAGATGGTTGCCAAATAGTGCTTTGGGGTGATGAGTATGGCGATCCAAATACACCTTATATATCTGGTCCTAACGGCAATGTATATAAAAACTTTGTTTGTGACATTCCTAATTGGGAAAAGAAACTAGCACAATTGCCTGAGCCCGAAGAGCAGAATACAGACTTCCTTGAAAGTGTTAAAACAAGGCAGAAGTTTGCATTAAACGAAATTAACGGACATCGCTCTTGTACTATTGTAAATATGGGACTCGTTGCACTTCAGTTAAACAGAACACTGGAGTATGATCCTATAAACGAAAGGTTTATAAATGATGAAGAGGCAAATCGTTATATCAATCAGCCAATGCGTGCTCCTTGGTCAATTTAATCTTAAAATATTTTTATAAAATGAATCAAATAAAATTTATTATACTCAGCCTTTGTCTGTTATTTGCTGTTGGAGCAGAGGCACAGGTTGCACAGGGCAGAACCAATTCTACAATTATAGCCGATGCACTTGCTAAGCTACCGGCAGAAACGCCTCAGCAATATAATATTGTAATTGCCGACCTGGTTTCTACGGGCGAGGAAGGTTTATTAGATCTTATTGGAAGACTTAACCCTCCTGGTAAAGAATCTAATGAAGCTTATGATTTCGCTATTAGCGGATGGTCTCATTTTGTATCCAAAGATGACACAAAACGAACAATTGCCGCAAATGCCTTTGAGAAAGCTTTAGGCAAATCTTTGGATAAAGAAATAAAAGCCCTTATTATTCGTCAGCTCAGAACCGTTGGATCTGATGATAATATAGATATTCTTTCTGAATATCTTACAGATGATTATCTTTCAGGTGCAGCTTCTGCTGCATTAGTATCTATTGGTTCTGAAAACGCTGGAGCAGCACTTTTAAACGCATTAAATGCCAGTAATACTGAAGATATTAATCTTCATTTAGTAAATGCACTGGGCCAAATTAATTTTAGCAAAGCTGAACCTGCTTTAATTAATTTGTTAAATAGCAACCCATCCAACAAAATGGAGGGAGTACTTTTAAGTGCACTTGCTAAGTTAGGCGGAAAACAATCGATTAAACCATTAAAAAATGCTGCAGAGAAAGTAGATCTAACTTATCACAAAAGCAATGCTGTAGGTTCTTATATCGATTTACTTACCAAATTAGGATCTTCTGAAACTAAAACTGTTAAGAAAGAGACAAATAGGATTCTATCAAAAGCAAAAAAGCAGAATAAAAATGAATTGAAGATTGCAGCAACAAAAGTTCTGTTAGAGCAACCAAATGCTAATGCCTCTAAAATTCTAAAAGGTGTTATTAAGGATGGCAATCTAAAATATATAACCAATGTACTTCAAGCTTATCCTTTTGAGAATGATAAGAAGTCGGTTGAGTTAATCCAAAAAGCAGTATCAACCAATAAATCTCAAGATGTTCAAACATCACTTATCTATTGGCTGGGTAGTAACAAATCTATAGGCTCTTCTTCACTCATCATCCCATACTTAAATTCAAACAATAAGATGGTTCTTAAAGCAGCAGCTCAATCACTTTCTAATATTGGAGGGGAAGATGCTCTTATAGCTTTGGCAGGACTATTAAAAAGTGATGACGATGAAACTGTAACCCTTGCCAAGAATGCTCTTATGAGCATAGATGGAGATATATCTTACACTCTAGCTTCCGTTTTCGATAATAGTGGCAACACAGGTAAAGTAGCTATTCTAGAACTTATAGCAAGTCGTATTCTCGAGAGTCAATACAATTTGGTATATAACCAAATGTTTAGCGATAACAATGTTGTAAAAGCAGCTGCTGCCAACACGCTTAAGTTTATTGTTACAGATGAAAATCTTAACGATATGTTTACATTGCTAGAGCAGACTGACACTGAGTATATCCCTGCGGTTCAAGAGTCTATAAATGTTGCATTGAAAAACCTACCTGAAGATGATCAAGCAAAGTTGGTAAGTGAAAGAATAAGCAAGTCAAACAAGAAACACTTATATTATAGTGCGCTTGCAAATATTGGCTCTACAAATGCAATTGAGCAAATAACAGAAGCTTACTATAAAGAATCTGGCACTAATCGTGATGCGGCACTTAATGCATTAGCTAGCGTTAACTCATTTGATGCTATTTACCCAGTACTTGATATTGCACGTAGCACCACCAACAAGAGTGATCTTGAAAACGCTACCAATGCACTAATCAATATCATTAGAAGGTCTAACCAAACAGCTGAAATTAAATATCTTTATCTTCGTGAGGCAATGGAATTTGCTCAAAACGATACACAAAAGAGAACTATTCTAAGTCTGATTGGTAGCACAGGCCAGTACGCTGCAATGATTTTTGTTGCTGATTATATGAATGATGCAGCAGTAAGTGAGGCTGCAGCCTTAGCAGCAATGAACATTGCTCTATCAAATGCAGAGTTTGCAGGCGAAATAACAACAGATATCTTAAATAAAGTAAGCAAAACTCTTACAAATCCCGATGCTGGTTACCAACGCCAGTCGATCAACAAATATATATCAGAGAATTCTCCTGAAAGTGAATATGTATCACTATTTAATGGCAAAAACCTTGATGGATGGAAGGGTCTTGTGGGCAATCCATTCACAAGAGCTAAGATGAGTGCTAGAGAACTTGCAGCTGCTCAAGTAAAAGCAGATAAGCAAATGGCACTCGACTGGAAAGTAGAGGATGGCATGATTGTTTTTGACGGTGCGGGTTATGATAATCTTTGCACAGAGAAACAGTATGGCGATTTTGAGATATTAATAGACTGGAAATTATATCCTGGTCCAGAACCCGACGCAGGTCTATATCTACGTGGCACTCCTCAAGTACAAATTTGGGATACTGCACGTGTAGATGTTGGTGCTCAAGTAGGTTCAGGCGGTTTATACAACAATCAACAAAACCCAAGTAAACCTCTTAAAGTAGCCGATCAGAGGGTTGGCGATTGGAACACCTTCAAAATTCGTATGATTGGTGAGAGTGTTTCTGTTTGGTTAAACGGCCAACTGGTTACAGACAATGTTATACTAGATAATTACTGGGACAGAAACCAACCTATTTTCCCAGTTGAGCAAATAGAGCTTCAAGCTCATGGCAGTAAGGTGGCATACAGAGATATCTATATCAAAGAGATCCCTTAATGACACAACTATCTTAGATGGTTAGGTACATTTCTTAATGTATAAAGCGGGAAGAAAACCAAATGGTTCTTTTCCCGCTTTTCTTTTATATCAAACAAATACTCTTATTAATTTTATTTTTTCTGATTACTCTTATTGTTTTAAATCAATCTATTACTACTGTTGTTTTTGTTGAGTAAATGTTACTTTCTTGAGTAGATGTTGCTTTCTTGGGTAGATGTTACTTTCTTGGGTAAATAGGACTTAACCACATTTCAGGCTCTTCATATAAGCTCACTGCCGACCATCTAATACCTCGTTTCATGATTTCTAAAGCTTCTGGCACATCAAAATCTTTGGCAACGTGCCCAAGTGAAGAATAGAATACCCTACCCTTGCCATACATCTTTTTCCAAACCACTGGTACAATGGCTCCATCTATCCACGGAGCATGCTCGCCAGTAAAAGTTGTTGTTGCTAACACTTTTACGTTAGGATCAACATGCATGTA
>DUUR01000118.1 GCA_012841425.1 Bacteroidales bacterium
CTTCAACAACAGGTTTTGTTGTTTCCTCAATAACAGGTTCTGTTTCAGATAAAGGTTCTGTTGTTTCTTCAACAGGTACTTCTTCAACTACCTGTTCTGTTTCAATAGCTTCTGGTTTAACTTCTTCCTGAACTTCCTGTACATTTTCAGAGAGATTATTTACAGATTGATCTTCGTTAAGAGGTTGTTTTTCGTTCTCAAGATTGTTCTTCGTATTCATTCCTGCTCCTTTGGTTTTGCCCAGTCTTTCGAAAGGGAATTTACGTTTCAAAAATTATATTTTTTTGTGATAAGACTTAAGTTTGACAAACATTTCTTAAATCTCAAATCAATACAAATTAACGCAATATTTTCCGTATTACATTATAATTCACCATTTATTTTTCTCTGAAAAATATATTGATGGGTGTTCCTGTAAAATTCCAGTTCTCACGCATACGGTTTTCAATGAATCTGCGATATGGCTCTTTTACCCATTGAGGCAAATTACAGAAGAAAACAAATGATGGTACGCTAGTATTACGGAGTTGAGTAATATACTTTACTTTAACAAATTTTCCCTTATTTGATGGAGGTGGAGTTCTTTCAATTATTGGCAGCATAATCTCATTGAGTTTATGTGTAGATATTTTCCTCTTCTTGTTTTCGTACACCTCTTTTGTTAGATCCATCACCTTAAGAATACGCTGCTTAGTTGTGGCTGAACCAAATACTATGGGAAAGTCGGTAAACGGTGCTAATCTCTGACGAATTGCATTCTCAAAAGTTTTAATAACAGTGTTATCCTTACTTTCAACCGTATCCCACTTATTTACGAATACAACCAGACCGTTACGGTTTTTTTGAATCAGTGAGAAAATATTCATATCCTGACTTTCAATACCCCTTGTGGCATCAATCATCAAAATACTAACATCAGCATTTTCAATTACTCTAATCGATCTGATAACAGAAAAATATTCAAGATCTTCGCTCACTTTACCTCTTTTGCGAATACCCGCAGTATCAATTAGGTAAAAGTCCATCCCAAACTTATTATATCTATGGAATATAGAATCACGAGTTGTTCCGGCAATATCGGTTACAATGCTCCTTTCCTCATCAAGGAGAGAATTTACAAAAGAAGATTTTCCTGCGTTAGGACGACCCACTATTGCAATTTTAGGTATATCTTCAAGTACCTCTTCTTCATTGGCTCTGGTAAACAGGGTTACAATATGATCAAGTAAATCTCCAGTTCCTGCACCATTAATACTCGAAACACTAAAAGGATCTCCAAGTCCCAATGAATAGAACTCGGCCGATTGATGACCTATATCGAAGTTGTCTGCTTTGTTTGCAACTATTACAACTGGCTTACCCGATTGGCGTAGCATTTGCGCCACGCTGGTATCCAAATCGGTAACCCCATTTATAACGTCAACAACCAACAGGATAACAACTGCCTCTTCAATAGCAACTTGCACCTGCTTATTGATTTCCTCTTCCATTACATCTTCAGAGTTAACAACCCATCCGCCGGTATCAATCAACGAAAATTCTTCACCATTCCAAGCTACCTTTCCATAAAGACGATCGCGTGTTGTTCCCTCAATATCAGTCACTATTGCTTGTCGGGTTTGCGTTAAACGGTTAAACAGGGTGGACTTACCAACATTTGGGCGACCCACTATTGCTACTAAATTTTGCATATTATTTTATTAATCAAGTTTATACCCAAACCTTTTGAGCATATTATCTCTATCTCTCCAATCTTTTTCTACTTTCACATAAAGCTGCAAAAAGACTTTCTTTTCAAAAAACAGCTCTATATCCTTCCGAGCCATGGTTCCAAGCTTCTTAAGTGACTCACCTTTATGGCCAATCACAATTCCCTTCTGGGTATCTCTTTCAACAAGAATAATTGCTCTTATTCGAATGATATCACTCTCTTCTTTAAACTCTTCAACTACCACCTCAATGGAGTATGGTATCTCTTTCTGATAGATTAATAGAGACTTCTCACGTATGATTTCTGTTACAAAAAAACGTGCAGGCTTGTCTGTTAAAGCATCTTTCTCGAAGTAAGGAGGCGACTCTGGCAGTAGATCTAGTATACGTTTTTGTACCATCTCAACACCAAAATCATTGAGTGCTGATATAGGATATATTTCAGACTTGGGAAGCATCTGCTTCCATATGTCAACAAACTTCTCGAGATCGTTCTGATTAGTTTGGTCAATTTTATTTATTAAAAGTAAAACAGGCAGATCCAACTGTTGTACCTTATTGAGAAACTTGTCATTTTTGTCAATCTTCTCAACAACATCAGTAACATACAACAAAACATCTGCATCATCAAGAGCTGAGAGCGAAAAACCAAGCATCTGCTCTTGCAATTTATAATTTGGCTGTAATACACCAGGGGTATCCGAATATACAATCTGATATTCAGGTGTATTTACTATTCCCATAATTCTATGACGAGTTGTTTGAGACTTAGCCGTTATTATAGAAATCTTCTCTCCCACCAATCGATTCATTAGTGTAGATTTTCCTACATTAGGATTACCAACTATATTTACAAACCCCGATCGATGATTAGTTTTCTGTTCCACTTATCCTTTAATTTCAGTTTCTAATTTTCAACAACAGTGTCGTAGCCCCATTTAATATAAACGCTTCCCCATGAAAAACCGGCTCCAAATGCAGTTAGTATTATATTATCGCCCTTCTTTAGTTTAGGCTCCCACTCCCACAAACAGAGAGGGATGGTAGCTGCACTAGTATTTCCGTATTTTTCTATATTAATCATCACTTTATCGCGTGGCAAACCGGTTCTGTTTACAGCAGCATCAATAATTCTCATATTTGCTTGATGAGGAACTAACCAATCAACGTCTTCAACCTCAAGGCTATTCCTCTTCATAATTGATTCCGAAACTTCTGCCATTCGCGATACAGCATATTTAAATACAACTTGCCCTTCTTGATAAACAGTATGCTCAGAATTTCTAACTGTCTCTTCTGTTGCAGGATATTTGCTTCCACCCGCCTTCATCTGAAGAGGTTTGTATCCTACCCCATCAGAGTGAAGCTCTGCATCTATAATGCCCAGATCTTCTTCTGTAGGCTCAATAAGTACCGCACCTGCTGCATCACCAAAAAGTGGGCATGTTGTACGATCTTTATAATTTGTAATTGACGACATTTTATCGCCAGCTATCAAAATTACTTTTTTATATTTACCTGTTTTAATTAATCCGTTACAAATTTCGAGACCATATATAAATCCAGAACAGGCAACTTGCATATCAAAACACAAAGCATTTTTAATACCATTATTCTCTGCTACCATTGATGCAGAAGATGGAAAAGGATGATCAGGAGTTGAAGTGGCAAATATTACTACATCAATATCTTGAGGCAATGTATTTGTCTTTCTTAATAAATCTTCTACAGCCTTTGTACCAAGTACAGAAACACCTTGGTTCTCACCTTTTAATATTCTTCTCTCTTTTATTCCTATCCTTGTCATGATCCACTCGTCGGTAGTATCTACCATCGTGGAAAGCTCTTCATTTGTGAGCACATAATCCGGTACACTTGCGGATATTCCGGTAATTACAGAATTTATTTTGTTCATTGCAACTTAAAACATATTAGCTTTATATGAAAAACCCTGAAAAAACTAACAGGTTATTTCAGGGCTATTTTTTTAAAGATAAGCGGACCGCCTTAAGCTATCGCATCTTTTTCAATCGCCAGTTTACCTCTGTAATAACCACAATCATTACAAACGGTGTGATATACATGCCATGCGCCACAATTAGAACATAATGCTAATGTAGGTGTTTTAGCATGATCATGCGATCTTCTCTTTCCTTGTCTTGAAGACGATTGTCTTTTCTTTGGATGTGCCATTTTATATCAATTTTACTATTTTATTTAATTATCATCTAAATTTATTCCTCGAAGTGCGTCCCAACGCGGATCACTTTGCTGGGCATCTTCATCTTCTTGAGGCTCTGAATCCTCAGCAATTAAATCGTCGCTATCATCTTCTTCATCATCAACACTTACAGCGCGATGTTTTTTAAATTTAGACGAAACAACTCTATTACACTCACCCGTTGGATGTACATGCTTTATTGGAATTGTAAGAGCTATAAATTCATACAAGAACCATGCGATGTTAATCTCACCCTCATCTTCGGGTATAATAACAATCTCATCACTCTCCTCAGAATACTCACTACCAAACTTAACTATAAGTCGGCTCTCAGTGTCTACATCCAGATTCATGTCATCAAGACATCTTGTACATGAAACTTTTATAACACCTTCAATATCGAAATTAAATTCAAATGAAGATGAAGTTCTTCTGACATTTAATATAACATTCACGTCTCCTTTTCTGAACTCATCACCATCAATAGCTTCAAAAAACTTATTATGTAATTCATACTCAAAAGTATGAACTCCAGGCGAAAGATTCTTCAAGGGAATATTGTACAAACTAAATTTTGCCACTGTTTATCCTCAAAAATAAAGCGGTGCAAAGATAATAATATTTCTTTACACCACCTGTTTTTATTCTAATTTATTTATTCCCAATAGCTGTAAAACTATTTTCGTGATGCATCTTTTACAATTTGCTGCATCTTTCCATAGTTCTCTTCGATGCTCTGTAACAATTTGAACTGAGCTTTTGTTCGCACCAAATTATGTTCGGGGTATGCTATTTTATAATAAGTATCACCATTTAAATAATCAGTAAAAAACCTGACAGTCTGCATATAAGTTAGCAGTTTAGCCCCGTAAGGCAGGTTTTCAATCTCAGTATCAGTTAAAAATGATGCTGCGTGCTTCAGGTATCCTTTTGCATAACCTTCAAAGATATCTAAGTCTACAGATACATTATCAAGGTTTTCATCATCCTCCGCACCTGTGTTAGCACCAGTACGAATAAAATCACCAAAATCTGATAATACAAAGCCAGGCATAACGGTATCTAAATCTACAACACATATAACCTGATCATCATTATCGAACAACACATTGTTAACCTTTGTATCGCAGTGATTTATACGTTTTGGCAACTTACCTTCTCTATGCAATCGTTCTGCTTTACACATCTCCTCAGCTCGATCTTCAATCTCTTTTACCAAATCTGCAACCTCATCAAGCCTTCCCGCACTGTTTGCTTTAACCGCCTCTCTAAATGCTTCCAACCTATTCTCCATATTATGAAAATTAGGGATAGTTTCAAAAAGTGGCTCTCCCGGAATATCCTCAAGAGTTTTTTGGAACTCACCAAATGCCATACCAGCACGGTATGCCAGATCGGGGTTTATTTCTTCGTAACTCTTACTATCTTTAATAAAAATCATTAACCTCCAGTAATCGCCATTATTATCTTTATGATAAAGAGCCCCCTCATGAGTTGGCATGAGCGTTATAACTCGTCTTTCAACATCAGCGACACCTTTATCTATTAGCTTGGCCCGAATATGGCTGGTTACCCTGTGAATATTATTCTGAAGCTCGTGTACATTTTTAAAGATATTATGATTTATACGCTGCAGAACATATTCTTTATCGTCCGTACCAACTCTATAAGAATCGTTTATATGACCCTTGCCAAGTGGCTCAACTTTTACATTATCATCTTTATCAACAAATTGAAAGACTATGTCTTTTAGTTTTTCCATATCGCTCATTTTCTGTTTTAGGTTATTTTATTTTAATAAATAGTTAGATTATGTTGTTATTCCAGTTCAAGCAATCCAAAAAACTCAGGCACATGGAAATTGGGTTCTGGCAAATCCATTCGATTCCAACTTAAATAATGAGGCTGGGGAGTTTCATCACCGCACTTATAAAAATTTGCCTTTATTTTTTGGCCGGATAATGATTCACTATCAGAAAAGCCAAGAGCCTTTTTTGGTATCTCCAGGCACATTGACCAGTCGCTCACCTGCTTCCCATTCTCATATCTATGCTTTATAGTACTGTGCCTCTTTATTGAAGCCATCACTTCATCACTCTGTGAAACTGCTTTATCTCTCGATTCATGCTTTCTAGAGAGTAGTGCACCCAATACATTACATTCAAAATTTATATACCCCGATTGGCCTTCGCGATGCATAAAAAACTCAACACAGCTATCTTCCCAAACCGAACCAAAGTCTTTTGTATTTACTGCCCTAAGTTGC
>DUUR01000119.1 GCA_012841425.1 Bacteroidales bacterium
GCAGTGAATAAAGCTTTTAGTGCATATAGTGGCACAAAAACAGACTCTTATTCTGGTGCTACTCCTGAAAAAGGGAAAGATGATGATATTGATGAAAAAGATAATTAACTGAGAGGATAAATAGGATGAATAAAAATTTAAATGTACTCATAAACGGAGTAATTCGAGAAAATCCTTTATTAGTGTTACTATTAGGGATGTGTCCCGCGCTAGCGACTACGAGCTCAGCATTAAACGGCATGAGTATGGGATTAGCCACAATGTTTGTACTGATATGCTCAAATACAGTGATATCATTAATAAAAAACATGATACCAGATATGGTGCGTATTCCGGCTTTTATTGTAATCATTGCAGCGTTTGTAACAATTATTGAAATGTTGATGAATGCTTATGTACCTGCGCTAGCAGATAGCCTGGGAATATTCTTGCCTCTTATTGTAGTAAACTGTACCGTACTCGGTAGAGCAGAGGCTTTTGCTTCAAGGAATAGTGTTGTTTCTTCAATTTTTGACGGATTTGGTATGGGACTAGGATTTACGATCGCATTAACTATATTAGGTGCACTTAGAGAGCTAATGGGAACCGGAAAAATATTCTCACTGAATGTATTTCCGGAAGAATTTGGCTCACTACTATTTGTGCTAGCACCGGGAGCATTTATTGTTCTTGGGTATTTAATTGCTGTATTTAATAAGCTACAAAGTAAAGCCTGAATTTAAAAATAATATCATTATGGAATTAATTGGAATTATAATAGTCGCTATTTTTGTAAATAACGTTGTATTCTCTCAGTTTTTGGGAATTTGTCCTTTTCTGGGAGTTTCAAAAAAAGTAGATACTGCTATTGGAATGGGCTTTGCGGTTATGTTTGTGTTAACCATGGCAACAATAGTAACATTCATAGTTCAAAAAGGAATACTGGAGCAATTTGGACTTGAATATCTTCAAACTATTACCTTTATATTGGTTATAGCCTCTTTGGTACAGATGGTTGAGATTATTCTTAAGAAAACATCTCCATCACTTTATCAAGCGCTAGGAGTGTTTTTGCCACTTATTACAACAAACTGTGTTATATTGGGTGTTGCAATTCTTGTTATTCAAAAGGATTACAACTTACTGGAATCGGTAATATATGCTGTTGCAACTGCTATTGGATATGCAATGGCATTAATTATATTCTCAAGTATCAGAGAGCAGCTGGCACTTACTAAAGTACCAAAAACTATGCAGGGTGTTCCAATAGCGCTAATTACTGCGGGAGTTATTGCTATGGCATTTATGGGATTCTCTGGAATTGATCAGGTATTTAAATAAGATCTGTATAGTTTACAAAAACATACTACATATAAGGGCTCAAATTTAGAATATTCTGATTTGAGCCCTTTTCTTTTGTAGTTAAAAACACAATTAATCAACATATAAAAACAATCTATATTTTGGATATTAAATACTATGACAATTGGTCTCAAAAAGAGCTAAGATGTTAAACCATTGTTTTAAATTATGGTCATAGTGTTAAATAATTGATGTTTCACCCTATTAAAACATACGGATATGAAAGCAAAAACATTTAAACACCCACTAGTTCTAGCAATACTCGCACTTCTACTTACATCCTGCTTCTCTTCAAGAGAAATGTACTCACAGGGATATGATAATTACTACGAAGAAGGGTACTACGATAACTATGACAACAGTGGAATAAACTTCAACGTTTTTTACAATGAGTTAAGACCTCACGGCAGATGGATCAACAATGGACATTATGGCCGGGTTTGGGTTCCAAATGTAGGAAGAGACTTTCATCCTTATGCAACAAATGGATATTGGGTGATGACCGACTATGGTAACACTTGGGTGTCAAATTACTCATGGGGTTGGGCTCCTTTCCACTATGGTAGATGGTACCACGATGATTATTATGGATGGGCTTGGGTACCTGGTTATGAGTGGGCTCCAGCTTGGGTTTCTTGGAGAAGTGGGGGTGGATATTATGGATGGGCTCCAATGTCTCCAGGACTTAATATAAACATCAATATAAATTTACCAGGAAGTTACTGGACATTTTTACCACATAAAAGAATGTATCATAGAAATATGCACAGATATTATAACAGATACACTCCAGCGATATATAACCGTACAACAATTATTAATAACACTTATATATATAACGATAATCGCTACTACAGCGGTCCTAGCAACAGTGATTTTGAAAGAGCTACTGGCAGAAGAGCTACGATTCACAAGCTTGAAAGCAATAACAATCGTACTTCAGGAAGAACCACTAGAGTTAGTAATAATGCAGTAACTGTATATCGCCCAGAATCTGGAACTAGAAATAGTAGCACAAGCCGCAATGCAACAGTTAACGAGTCTAACAGAAGTACTTCTACAAACCGCAGTGCAACAACAAATAGAAATGCGACAGTTAACTCAGCCGAAAGGACTAGTAACACTAATAGAAATACAACTGTAAACTCGATAGAAAGGAATAGTGGTACAAACAGAAATGCAACTGTAAATCCAAATAACAGAAGCACCTCTACTAATAGAAGCTCAACTACTACAAGAAATGCTACTACCACACAAAGTGACAGAAGCAGTACGACTAACCGGAATGCAACAGTTAACTCAACTAATAGAAGTAGCTCTAATAACAATAGAAGTTCAAATGTAAATCAAACTAGAAGCAGTTCAAGCAGCAATAGAAGTTCAAACGTAAATCAAACTAGAAGCTCTTCAACATCAACTAACAGAAATGCAACTGCAAGATCCCAAAGCAGCACTAATAACAGCAACAGAACATCAACTGTGAGATCAAGTTCTACTTCAAGTTCAAGCAGTAGCAACAGCCAACCTACCAGAAGTAGCTCAACAAATACAAGATCCACATCAGGACGAAGATAACTTTCTATGTGTGTTTTTAATTTCAATAAAAGGCTGCTTCGTAATTACGGAGCGGCCTTTTAATACTACAATCTGGACTATTAGTTCCTTCAATCTATCCAACGTTTTGTAAGATTATCATAATCATCTATTCTACGATCCCGGAAGAAGGGCCACCAGCGGCGGACATTTTCTGTCCTCTCCTTATCAATCTCTACTATCTGCATTTCTTCACCTTCTTTGGCATGATATAAATACTCTCCTTGTGGACCACAAACAAAGCTGTTGCCCCAGAAGTTAATGCCATTTGTCACTCCAGAAGGGTCTGCCTCAAATCCAGTTCGATTAACTGATATTACGGGAATTCCGTTTGCTACAGCATGTCCGCGTTGAATAGTAATCCATGCATCAAGTTGACGTTGCTTCTCATCATCATTATCGGTAGACTCCCACCCTATTGCAGTTGGATAAATCAGTATTTCTGCCCCTGACATAGCCATAAGTCTAGCAGCTTCAGGATACCACTGATCCCAGCATACAAGTACCCCTAGCCTACCCACAGACGTGTCAATAGGGTGAAATCCTAAGTCTCCGGGTGTGAAGTAAAATTTTTCATAATAAGCAGGATCATCAGGAATGTGCATTTTGCGATATGTTCCGGCAATTGTACCATCTTTTTCTATTACAACAGCAGTATTATGATAGAGTCCTGCAGCGCGCTTCTCAAAAAGCGATAGAACTATAACAACTCCAAGCTCCTTTGCAAGCTTCCCAAATAGATTAGTTGAAGGTCCTGGAATTGTCTCGGCTTGATCAAAAACGTCGGGATCCTCTGTCTGACAAAAATACAAACCATTATGCAACTCCTGCATAACAATCAACTCAACACCTTCATTTGCAAGTGTTCGTACTTTATCCTGAAGTTTTATTATATTACTGTTTATATCAGAACTATTAGCTTGTTGAATAACTCCTACTTTCATAATATCTACAATTAATGATTCCTTTTAAGTTAACTTAAAAAGGGGGTTTTGTTTAATCTCCCCATATGTGCACTATAAACTACAATAAATGGCTATTATTAAACTAACACTGAAAACCGAGTCTTTGTTTATCTATTAAACTAATAACTATCGTATAAACCCTTCGGGAAACTGCATGGTTATACAATGAAGTGATCCACTTTGCTTTATCAATGTAGTACAATCGACCCCGACAACCTCTCTATCAGGAAATTGCTTTTTGATTTGGCTCTTTGCAATCTCATCTTTTGTTGTGCCGTAGGTTGGCACCAGAACAGCATTATTGATAATTAAGAAATTGGCATAAGTAGCAGGTAGACGACCGTTATTACCATATAAAGCATCAACCATTGGAAGAGGCAGAAGATTATATGGATTTCCATCAGATTTAACGAACGACTGTAACTCACTCTCCATTTGCTTAAGTTCAAGATAGTGCTGATCATTTTCATCATCACATTTCACATAAGCAATGGTATCCTCATCACAAAACCGTGCAAGTGTATCAACATGACTATCAGTATCATCTCCTGCGAGGAAGCCATAATTGAGCCACAACACCCTGTTAATCCCCAAAACACTTTTTAAGTGTTTCTCTATTTGCTCTTTAGTTAATGGTTGATTTCTGTTTGAAGCAAATAAACACTTAGAAGTAGTAAGCAAAGTACCTTTACCATCTGTTTCTATAGATCCACCCTCTAGAATAAAGTTTTGATTATTCTTATATTCTACATCCGAATTAAAGATGGACTTTTTGTAGAGCTTGTTATTGATTTGATTATCGTGATTTGCTGCAAATTTTAGTCCCCATCCATTGAAACCAAAGTCCAATAAAGTTGGTTTACCATCTATAAATACAGAAA
>DUUR01000120.1 GCA_012841425.1 Bacteroidales bacterium
AACCGATTATAAAGGCGTAAACGTGGACGGAATTGGACAAGATGGATTCAATTATCCTTCATACAGAATAATTTCTGGCAAACTAACATTGAACTTTTAATGAAGAATCAAATGAAAATATATAATTTTTACTTAATATTGCTCCTCGCATTTATATCGTGTGAATCAATTTATTTTGATGATCCTTCAACTCTTACTAATGATGAGGCTATTGAAAAAATAAAAAGTCTTGGCTACGTTTTAACTACTAGCAGTGTTCAAACAACGTTTATGACAACTACAAGTAATGCAGGTGGGTCTCATTTCAGTCTTTGGGCAGATCAATCTACTAATACTAACGGTAGCCAGTCTTGGTGGGATTTTGCAAATGAACCTCGTATGAGATTAAATAACAACTCAGCATATAGGGGAAATGCGGCTGTAAGAGAACTATACTCTAATTTCTATCAAGCAAATTTAGACGCTTCAAAGGTCTTAGATATGATAGAGAATCAGGATGTGAGAATTTTTGATGAAGCTGGCAATGATAGAACAGAAGACTGTTTGATTGGTGCTTATTATGTTAAAGGTATCTCTCAGGGTTATTTGGGTGTAATTTTTGATAGAGGAATAATTGTTGATGAGGTAAATTTAACTTCACGTGAGTTTCCACATTCATATAAAGATCTTATTGAAAATGGTATCTCTCATCTTGAATATACATTGCAGTTGATTGAAGACTCACCTAATCTTAACTTTGATTTCCTTTCGGGTGTTACAATTTCACGTGATGATATAAAAAAACTAGTCAACTCTATGGCTGCAAGAATTCTCTCGTCTGTTGCACGTGATAAGCAGGAGGCTGCAGAACTTGGTGATTCTCATTGGAATCGTGTGCTAGCTTATGCAAACAAGGGTTTTAGTGAGGACTTTTTAATCACATCAGTTCCAGGTGGATATTATAATGCGTTGATTACTGCTTTGGAAAGAGCTTCTGGAAGTGCTGGGCATGTACCTGTTGATATAAAGATTCCATATCTTGCTGACAAACACCATAGTACTCCTAATTATTATCCTTTGGACAATACAATTATTTTGGAACCAATTGAAACTGACGATAAAAGATTTTATGACTACTTCACCTATACAACAAATTTTGGTATTCTATTGGAAGCTAGAGGTCGTGGTTTATTTAGCAACTACATGAGAACCAGATGGGTTTTGCCAGAACGATCGACTTTAAATGTTGCAGGGGCAGTAAATCCATATTTTCTTAAAGAGGAAATAAGATTATTGAAAGCGGAATCAAAATTATGGTTGAAAGATTATGCAGGTGCAGCAGAACTTTTGAATGCGCCTGATGCATCACGCAAAATAATAGGTGAACTACCAGATATTGTTGCAAACGAAAGCAATTTACGTGAGGCTCTACATTATGAATATGCAATAGAAATTGATGGTGCAGGTGGCACGTTTGTTCCGTTTACATTTATGAGAAGAAACGATCTCTTGCAAGGTGGTACACCTACTCAATTTCCTGTACCTCAGATTCAACTTGAACTTATTGGTATTGAAACTTATACTTTTGGAGGTATAGCCGATGCAGGTGAAAGGGGCATTTATGGCGAATTGGCCACAGCTAATAATAATGGCTGGAAGCTTTCGGAATAAAATTAAATATTAACTACAATTTTAAAATAGAAAATGATGAAGAAAAATTTATTCTTACTGTTAATTGCAATAATTGCAATTTCTTGTACCCAAAAGGAGGAAAAGGATGTATTACTCTCGGGTAATGTAGAAGGTGTGGAAGCAGGAACTGTGTATTTGCAGAAGTTTCGTAATAAATCGTATTATGTTATAGACTCATCGCAGATTGTTGATGGAGAATTTAGTTTCTCGAAGGATGTTGAGCTGCCTGAAATATATGGTCTTTCATTAGATACTACAAAGGGTTCTTTTCTTTTGTTTTTGGATGAAAACCCAACTACCGTAGTCCTTGACTCGGCCAACTATTATAGAAATACTAAGGTTGAGGGTTCGGAGCTTCATAACCTTTTTGTAGAATATAAGAGCAATAGGAATGTTGAAATTGATTCATTTATCAAGCAGCATCCTGCCTCATTGGTTTCGGCTTATGCTCTTTATCGTGATTATTCATATCGTTTGACTCCTGAGCAAATTAGATCTAATATTGATCTTCTTGACCCATCATTAAGGAATACCCCATATGTGGAGACTCTTGAAGAGTTAATTCCTACTCTTGAAGAGGTGGCTGTGGGCAATGAGGCTCCTAATTTTACTGCAACTGATGCTGAAGGTAATAGTGTGGAGTTTGCGGATCATATCGGTAAAAGCAAATATGTTTTCCTCGATTTTTGGGCTTCGTGGTGCGGACCTTGTAGGAGAGAAAATCCTAACATCGTAAGGGCTTATGAAGAGTATAAGGATAAAGGTTTTGATATTTTTGCTGTATCGCTAGATCACAGCAAAGAGGGTTGGTTAGCAGCTATTGAAAAGGATAACCTGACTTGGACAAATGTTACGGACTTAAAACATTGGGATAGTGAACCAGCTAAGCTTTATGGTGTGAGAGCAATTCCTTCTAACTTCCTAATTGATGAAAATGGAGTTATTGTTGCTAAAAATCTTAAAGGTGAGGATTTGCATAACACCTTAAACGATTTATTAAACTAAACTTAATTTAAACTTCACATTTACAAACAGTTAAAACATGTATTTATATGTGTTTAGGGGTGTTGTATGTTTTTGAAATCAAGAATAAACTATTTGTATGAAACTTTTTTTATCATTTTTTACAGCTTCTATATTATTTATTTCGTTGAATATTAAGGCAGAGGGACTGGAATATTATTTCCCAGACAAAATTGGATTTGACTCTGAAATTCCTACTCCTGAAGAGTTCTTGGGGTATACGATTGGATCTAGGGTAACTGAGCACAGCAGGATTAATGAGTATTTTAAAAAGCTTGCAGAGTTGTCGGAAAGAGCTGAACTAATTGAGATAGGTAAAAGTTATGAGAGCAGACCTATTTATGTTTTGGCGGTTTCTTCTAATGAGAACATTAGTAATTTAGATGATTTTAAAACGTTGAGACAGGACGTAAGAAAGGGGTTAGAGGTGAATAGTCCGTTGATCATCTTCCTTGGAAATGCGGTGCATGGTAACGAAATTTCATCTTCTGAGGCTGCGCTCTTTTCGGCGTATTATTATACAGCAGCTATAGATGAGAATGTTGTTAAACAACTTAATGAGAGTGTAATTTTTATTGACCCTGTGCGTAATCCTGATGGACAGGAAAGATTTGCTTCGTGGATAAACTCGAATGTAAGTTTCAACAGGCATAATACATCGCAATACGACAGAGAGCATAGCGAGGGATGGCCAAGAGGGCGTGGTAATCATTATTGGTTTGACCTGAATAGAGATTGGGTAAATATAGTTCATCCCGAAAGTAGGGCACGTGTGGCATTGTATCAGGATTGGTTGCCACATGTACAGGCCGATCATCATGAGATGGGTACTAACACTACATTCTTTTTTGAACCAACAGATCCGGATGGGAATGAAAGTCACCTTGTTCCGAAATCCAACTATGAGCTCAACCAACGCTTTGCTGACTATTTTGCAAATGCACTTAATGAAATAGGTTCATTTTACTATACAAAAGAGTCGTACGATAATAAAAATCCGAACTTCGGATCTACATACCCAGACTTTAACGGGGGTGTAGGGATTCTGTTTGAACAGGGTTCTTCGAGGGGGATAGCTCAGGAGTCGGACAATGGTTTAGTTACCCTTCCCTTTACAATACGCAATCAATTAGTAACGACTATTGCTACAGTTGATGCTGCTCATGGAAATAGGGATGCTCTTTTTGATTTACAACATGAGTTTTTCACAAAGCCTTCTTCTGGTGTTGATATAAGAAACTCGTATGTTATTGGCGATGCATATGATCGGGATCGTCTTCAAAAATTTATTGATTTGCTTCTTGCGCACCGACTGGAGGTTTATGAGAATAGCAGTGATTTAGTAATAGATAGTGTTACATATTATAGTGGTAAGTCGTACATTATTCCTGCTGGACAACCTAACAGCGCGCTTGTGGGAATAATATTTGATGACAAAGTAGATTTTGTTGATGAAAGTAAGTTAGGATATGGTGCGGGTTTTTCAATTGCTTATTCAACAGGACTTTCTTACGGGACAACAAGCTCAGCTAAACGAGGTAATAGAGTAGAAGCCGTGCCAGAGATAGCAAATAATTCGCTTCAGCAATCGAATTACGCCTATCTGGTTGATTTTCGTAATTCTGGGAGTCAACAGCTACTTTTAAACCTACTGGAGAAAGACATAAAGGTGAAAACTGGCACTAAGCCTTTCTCAATAAATAGTTTTGAAGGTGAGAGGGATTTCTCATATGGCAGCCTATTGATTCCTGTGAGCACTCAGGATGTTAGTTCAGATAGTCTGTATGAGACACTTAAAGAGCTATCATCTAATAACAGGGTTGAAATAATTCCTGTTAACTCAGGTTTCAATTTTAAAGGGGTTGATTTGGGCAGTAGCGCATTTAAGAATATTGAAAAGCCAAAGGTATTGATTGTAACGGGAGGAGATATTTCTTCAACCGAAGCTGGTGAAGTGTGGCACTTGTTTGATCAACAGCTTCAATATCCATTAACTAGGGTAAATGCGGACAATCTGCGGCGTGTACCTCTAAATGAATTTAACCGTATAGTGTTTGTGAGCGGTAGTTACGACTTTATTAGCGAAGCACAGATAGAAGAACTTAAGAACTGGATAAAAACAGGTGGTACACTTATAACTATTAATAGTGCATCGCGTTGGGCTATTAATAATAAAATTTCTTCAGAAAGCATTGTAATCCAAAATGACAGTTCTGGTAGAGGGAGGGCTGGCAGACAACCAACATCTGTTTTTATGAGTAAGATAGATTTGAGCAATCCAATTGCATTTGGACTTACCTCTGAGTGGTTGCCGGTTATAAAGGAGAGCAATTTTTTAATTTCATCTACACAAAATAGTATAGCGGTATATAGTGATAACCCACTTCTTAATGGTTTTATTGCATCAGAAAACTTAGAGCAACTTACTCAATCTGCATCAATTGCCTCAAATAGATTGGGCAGAGGAAGTGTCATTCAATTTGTAGACAATCCAGTGTTTAGAGGGATATGGCACGGAACTAGTCGCACTTTTACAAATGCTGTGCTTTTTGGGAACTTAATAAATGGAAGATAAAAAGTTTTTGTTAAAAGATGAGTAAATTATTTACAAACACCAGTGTTCGGCTTATTTTTGCTGTCATTTCGGGACTACTTTTGGGTAGTTTTGCAAGTGAAAGCATTATAGGTATTTTACTACCTATTAAACATTTGCTAGGGCAAATTATTTTCTTTTTAATTCCACTTATAGTACTTGGATTTATTGCTCCCGCAATTACTCGTTTAAAGAAGAATGCATCTAAACTATTGAGATTGTCACTAGTCATGGCTTACGTTTCATGTGTTGGGAGTGCAACTCTTGCAGCAATAGTAGGATACAAAACTATTCCTCTTATAGATATTTCTTCGACTGAGAGTACTGTGAGGGCTCTTCCTGAAATGATATTTCGTTTGGATATTCCTCCAATAATGACTGTATTAAGTGCTTTATTTCTTGCTTTTATTATAGGTGTAGGTGTTCTTATTACAAAATCAAATAAGATAGAAAGTGGATTATATGAATTTCAGAATATAGTTTTTGTTGCAGTAAAAAGGATTTTAATACCTTTACTCCCATTTTTCATCGCAGTAAATTTTGCAATATTTGCTTATGAAGGAGATTTAATATCTAAAGTCCCACTTTTCCTCTTAATTATTGTAATAACAATTATCTGCCATATAATATGGCTTACATTATTATATGTTTTGGCAGGTATATATTCAGGTAAAAACCCATGGCAAGTAATAAAACATTATGGACCTGTGGTTCTGACAGCACTTGGCTCGCAGTCGTCTGCAGCAAGCTTGGGAGTAGCAATAGAGGTAACTAGGAAAAGTAAGGTACTAGAAGATGAAGTTAGAGATTTTTCTATTCCTCTTTTTGGAAATATTCATTTCCCAGGCTCAGTTTTAGACATTGTATTCTTAGTTTTAGCAGTATCGTATTTGCAGCATGGCATTATTCCTGAAATTGATAAAATGCTACTTTTTATTCCATTATTGGCCATATTTGGTGTTGCAGCACCAGGATTACC
>DUUR01000121.1 GCA_012841425.1 Bacteroidales bacterium
GTTCTAAAGAAGTTCTTTACCAACCTATCCTCAAGTGAATGATATGATATTACACTTAACCTTCCTCCTGGCTTCAGAACATCCAATGCCTGCATAAGCATCTCAGTAAGTGCATCCATTTCTCCGTTAACTTCAATACGAAGTGCCTGAAAAGCTTGTGCCAAAATTTTCTTCTCTTTATCTCTTCGGGTAAACGGAGATATAATTTCGAGAAAATCATCTGTTTTCTCTATCTTCTTTTTAGATCTATACTCTACTACTGAAGAAGCAATCCTGCGCGCATTTTTAAGCTCACCCCATTTATAAAAAACATCTGCAAGCTTTTCCACTTGATATTCATTTAAAATATCTGCAGCATTTAAGCTAGCACCCCTATTCATTCTCATATCAAGCTCTCCCGAAAAACGAAACGAGAACCCTCTGAATGAATCATCAAAGTGATGCGAAGACACACCCAAGTCGGCTATCACACCATCAACCTGATCTATATCGTGATATCTTAAAAAGTTTTTCAGATAACGAAAATTACTGCGAACAAATGTAAAACGATTATCAGGAATAATATTTGCAACAGCATCCTCATCCTGATCAAAGCCCAACAACCTTCCATTTTCTCCGAGCCTATTAAGGATTTCTCGAGAATGGCCTCCTCCTCCAAATGTAACATCAACATAAATACCGGAAGATAAAACCCTCAATCCTTCTATACTTTCATTAAGCAATGCCGGGACATGATACAATGCCTTCTGATTGTCTTTTGACTCTTTTTCCATAATGGCGTTCTTTATTATTAACCACCCATCAGCTCTTCAATTTTAGATGAAAACTCCTCTGGCTCTACCAAAGGCTTCTCTAGCTTCTCTTTAGACCACACCTCAATTGTGTTATCAACACCAAGAAAACGTATCTCAGTTTCAATTGAAACAAGCCTCAGATACCGCTTTGGAATTAAGATCCTTCCACTCGCATCCATTTCAAGCCTTTCAGCATCCAGCACAAACTGACGAAACATCTGCTGCTGATCTTTATTCCATCTACTAAGACTAGCCCTAAGCGCTTCTATCTCTTTTTCCCAAACTGTTCCAGGATACAACACAAGGCAATCTTGAAAAATATCTTTTCTCAGAACCAAATACTCCTCACCTTCAACTTGCAGACATTTTCGGAATAGAGCAGGCACAAAAACCCTGCCTTTTGCATCAGCTTTTGCCTCCATATTTCCCAAGAACTGCAACATATCTATATCATTTTAAAACCAAGTATTGTATCTTTATGGGGTAAAATTACAAAATTATCCACTTCCCCCCACAATTCTTCACATATATTTATGAAAAAGTTATCAACAGCTATCATAAAAGAACTATACCTCTGTCTATCTACACATTACACCACCCATGCAAAGTGGGGCAAATAAACTGATATAAGAAAAACCTCTAATAAGAGATAAATCGTTCGCTAAATTTTGTACATTTGCGTCAAAATTCAGAAAAAGAGGATGATGCAATGAACAAAAACGATGCATTTAAAATTGATCTTGATGGTATTTTAAAAGACAAGGCCCCAAAATATTATAATAAAATTCCTCGTTTTTTAATCAACTATCTTAAACGGACAACTCATCAGGATGACATCAATGGCATACTTGAGCGAAACAAAGGTCTGGAGGGGGTAGACTTTATGCGTTCACTCGTCGACAATGAATTTAAACTAACACTACACATTAAGGGGGAGGAAAATATACCAAACAACGGAAAATTTGTATTTGCCTCTAACCATCCATTAGGAGGTTTAGATGGTATATGCCTGTCCGCAAAACTTGGAGAAAAATATGATGGCAAAATAAAATATCTGGTTAATGATGTACTCTATTACATCGACCCTTTAAAACCGATATTCGTACCCATAAATAAATATGGGGCACAAGCAAAAAACTCTGCCAAAGCAATAAACGAAGCTTATGCTTCAGAAAATCAAATAATCACATTTCCGGCAGGACTATGTTCACGAAAGATAAATGGAGAGATAAAGGACCTAGAATGGATGAAAAGTTTTATAGTCAAATCTATAGAATTCCAAAGGGATGTTATTCCTGTTCATTTTAAGGCAAGAAACTCTAATTTCTTTTATAACTTTGCCAAAATAAGAAAAATGTTGGGCTTAAAATTTAACATAGAATTGATATATTTACCCAACGAAATGTACAAAAATTCAAATCAATCTTTCACAATTACATTTGGCAAACCCATTTCATGGGAAAAGTTCAACAAAAGCAAAACTCCCTCTGAATGGGCTCAGTATGTGAAGGATATCGTTTATACGATGGATTGAATTTCAAAGGTGCGAATAAGATAAATTATGGAAAAGATAATAGATCCTATAGACAAGAATTTAATTAAAAGTGAACTTACCGTTCAGAAAAGGGTAAGAACAACCAATAAAGCCAATAACGAAATATATGTGTTTACAAGTCACGACTCTCCTAACTTAATGAGAGAAGTAGGCCGACTTCGCGAAATAGCCTTTCGCCACTATGGCGGTGGAACAGGTTTAGAAGCTGACATCGATCGATATGACGTTATGAAAATCCCTTATAAGCAATTAATTGTGTGGGACCCTGAAAACGAAGAGATTCTTGGAGGTTATCGTTTTATTTATGGATCAGATGTTGAATTTGATGAACATGGTAAACCTAAGTTAGCTACAGCTCATCTACTTGAATTTTCACAAGAGTTTATAGAAGATTTTCTTCCTTATACAGTAGAATTAGGGCGCTCTTTCGTATCACTTGAATATCAATCAACTTTAATGGGTAGAAAAGGTATTTTCGCCCTCGATAATTTATGGGATGGGCTTGGTGCACTCACAGTAATTGACCCAGAAATCAAATACTTCTTTGGAAAGGTAACAATGTACGGAACATACAACAAAGATGCCCGTAACATGATTCTTTATTTTTTGAATAAACACTTCCCCGATAAAGACAAATTGGTTAAACCCATCAAGCCACTTGTTACCAATACCGATTATTCTAAAATGGAGAAACTATTTCACGGCAAAAAGTTCAATGAAGACTATAGGATTCTCAATAAAGAAGTTCGTGCATTAGGATGGAATATTCCTCCATTAATTAATGCATATATGGGGCTCACTCCAACAATGCGCTTTTTTGGCACTTCAATAAACGATGAATTCGGAGATGTAGAAGAGTCGGGCATACTTATTGAAATTGATCAGATCCTAGAAGACAAGCGAGCCCGACATATTGAGTCTTACATAAAGAGTAATCCCAGCAAACGCTTTCTCATTAACCTAAAAAGAAAGATCACCTCAAATAGAAGAAAAAGAAAAGTTGCTGAACCAAACACAATATCAGATGTTCTAGAAAAAAGAGGCATCCTTAAAACAAAAAGAAAGAAATAACAACTATTTGCTTCCTGAATTTATAACATTATAGTGACGATTTACCAATTTAATTGTCACTATACTTTTATTGTAACTAATTGACAATAGAAGCATTAAAGCTTTAAAATGCAAACGATTGCACTATCGTTCCAAGTTAATTGCATCATTTTGTGTACATCCAGTTTTAAGAAAAACTAACTTTGTCAATAGAGTTATTATTTTTAGTTAATCAACTCTATACAATTGAGAATAAAATACTAAACTAAACAGATAATCTAATAATGTTAACAACATGTATGTAAATTTCAAAAAAAGAACGAAAGCTTTTTTGATAACAGTTTTATCAGGATTGCTAGTGGTGTTATCGGTAAGTGCACAAACCGGTACTACGATAAATGTGAGAGGTAGCATTACGGATATTGCCGGCGAACCAATTATCGGCGCCAATATTCTTATTCAGGGCACCTCATCCGGAACAATTACCGATTATGATGGCAATTACTTACTACAAGCACCTGCAGATGGTGTTTTAGAAGTAAGCTATATCGGGTATAATCCTCAATCAGTTTCTATTAACAACAGAACAACTATTAATATCATTCTGGAAGAAGACAGAGAATTATTAGATGAGTTGGTAGTAATTGGATATGGAACAGTTAGAAAAGATGATGCAACAGGCTCTGTAGTTGCAGTTGACGCTTCCTCTCTTAACAAGGGTCTTGCTACTAACCCATCCGACATGTTAGCCGGAAAGGTTGCAGGTCTAAGTATTATATCTTCCGGTGGAGCACCTGGTGCAGGCTCTACAATTCGTATTAGAGGAGGATCTTCAATGTCTGCAAGCAACGATCCTCTTATAGTAATTGACGGGGTACCTGTAGACAATACAAGTGGAGTAAGCGGTATGGCAGATCCTCTAAGTAGTATCAACTCAAATGATATTGAGACTTTTACAGTACTTAAAGATGCTTCTGCAACTGCAATTTATGGTTCACGTGCTTCAAATGGTGTTATTCTTATAACAACAAAGAAAGGACATTCAGGAAAAGTGAGACTATCATATAATGGTAATGTTTCTGTAAGTACAAAAACAGGTGCAGTTGATGTAATGGATGCACCCACATTCAGAAATTATGTAAACAATTCATTCGGAGAAGATAGTCCCCAATCAAATGCATTAGGTGACACAGAAACTAATTGGCAAGACCAGATTTTTAGAACAGCCGTTAGCACAGACCACAACCTTAGCGTTTCTGGTTCAGCAGGCGATGCTCTTCCATATCGCGCTTCAGTTGGTTATACAGGAGAAAACGGAATCTTAAAGACATCAAATCTTGAAAGATTTACTGGTAGTATAAACCTTTCACCTACTTTCTTCGACGATGATTTAAGAGTACAGGTAAATGCAAGAGGAATGTATATAACAAATCGTTTTGCAGATCAGGGAGCTATTAACTCTGCAACTCAGTTCGACCCAACTATGCCTATCTATTCACAAACAGAAAGTCAATA
>DUUR01000122.1 GCA_012841425.1 Bacteroidales bacterium
TATGAACCAAGCCATATAGATGGGTAAGAGAAATAATATAGTCGGTTATTTTATTCATTGGCTCGCTCCTTTTATAGTTAATAAACATAAATCCCAGATTACTATGTTATTAAGCTACTCTGGGATTCTGTCTATGTCAATATATTATTTAATTGTCCTATTCTCTATAATTCCTCTCAAACCGCCAGCTGTCAAAACACATCTCTCTAACACTCCTCCGAGCTTTCCAACCCAGCTCCTGCTCAGCTCTCCCAACATCAGCAAACACCGTAGCAATATCACCAGGTCTTCTATCTACTATTTCGTAGGGTATCTCAATATTATTAACTTCCTCAAAGGCTTGTACCAGTTGAAAGACTGAAGTTCCTTGCCCTGTGCCGAGGTTGTAGTATTTATTCCTTTGTTGCGGCTGCTTCTAGCATAATTTCTCCATGCTCTAATATATCTGCAATCCTCTTACTAGCAAAACCATCACCATAAGGATTACTAGCATGACTCATCTTTTCATACTCAGCTCTATCTTCTAATAATTGTTTAAATGTCTTGTAGATAACCTCTTCATCAGTACCTACTAACTTAACAGTTCCTGCAGCTATTCCTTCTGGCCTTTCCGTAGTATCTCTCATTACAAGAACTGGCTTGCCTAAACTAGGAGCTTCTTCTTGAATTCCACCACTGTCTGTTAAGATTAAATAAGACCTTGAAAGGAAGTTATGAAAGTCTAATACTTCAAGAGGTTCAATAATTCTTATTCTGTCACAATCCCCAAGAATCTCATTAGCTGTTTCTCTTACAACTGGATTCATATGGATAGGATAAATGGCCTTTATATCTGGGTGTTCATCTATAATTCTCTTAATTGCCTTGAACATATGCCTCATTGGTTCGCCAAGGTTTTCTCTTCTATGCGCAGTTATCATAATTAGTCTGCTATCTGAGGCCCATTCTAATTGTTCGTGAGTATAGTCGTCTCTAACTGTTGTCTTAAGAGCATCAATAGCAGTATTACCTGTCACATAAATAGAAGCAGCATCTTTACCTTCCTTTATTAGGTTATCTTTTGACATTTCTGTTGGTGCAAAATTGTAGTTTGAAACAATACCTACTGCCTGTCTATTAAACTCTTCTGGATATGGAGAGTAGATATTATAAGTACGCAGTCCAGCTTCTACATGTCCCACAGAAACCTGAAGATAAAAGCATGCTAATGCAGTTACAAATGTTGTAGAAGTATCACCATGCACTAATACTACATCAGGTTTAACTTCCTCAAGAACAGTTTTCATTTTCTCTAGAATACTAATTGTAACATCAAACAGAGTTTGCTTATCCTTCATAATTGAAAGGTCATAATCCGGCACAACATGAAAAGCTTCTAATACCTGGTCTAGCATTTGCCTATGTTGTCCTGTTACACAAACGACTGTCTCAAGATTTTCTCTGGTCTTTAGTTCCTTAACCAAGGGACACATCTTTATTGCTTCTGGTCTTGTCCCAAATACGACCATTACTTTTTTCTTCATTTTCACCGACCTACTTTATCTTATAATTTATATACACCACCAAAAGTGCATATATTCTTTGTATCTAGAACTAGCTTATCCTTAATAAGTTCCATATTGTTTTTAATATGGTCATGACCCACCATTATAACTAAAATTTCAATTTCATTTAAAAAGTCTTCAAAGTTCTTGAATTGATGATCCACTATTCTTTCCTTAACAAATGGGTCAAATACTTTAACCCCAAAAGCCAAGTGCTCGTCCATTCTTTCTAATAGTTGAAGTGTAGGACTCTCTCTTGTATCATCAACATTCTCTTTATATGCTAGCCCATATAAACCAACCTTCGAAATATCATGTATATCATGTTCTCTCATTATTGATCTTATTCTTGACAGAACGTGTTTTGGCATAGAATCATTAATCTTTCTAGCTGTTAATATCAGGTTTGTTAAATCAGGATAATCTCCAACTAAAAACCACGGATCAACTGAAATGCAATGACCCCCAACGCCTGGTCCAGGTTGCAGTATATTAACACGAGGATGCATATTTGCTATTCTTATTATCTCGTACACATCCATATTATCGGTTCTACAGATCTTGGCTAACTCGTTAGCAAAAGCAATGTTAATATCCCTATATGTATTTTCAACGACCTTTGACATTTCAGCTGATCTAATATCTGTTACAACAATATCAGCCTTACAGAAAATTGAATATAATTCTTTTACTTTCTCACCTATTTCTATTTCATCAGCACCGATAGTTCTTGAGTTATGTTCTAACTCATAAATCATGTTTCCTGGTATAATTCTTTCTGGTGCATGAACAAGATGTACATCTTCTCCTAGTACATAGCCCTTTTTCTCTATTTCTGGTCGTACATACTTATCTATTGTACCAGGAGATACTGTAGATTCAATAATTAATATAGCACCTTTTTCACATACTTCTAGGACGCTATGTGCTGCTGAAATTACATAGGTAGGATCTAGTTTTTTACTGTCCTTAATATATGGAGTCGGCACAGAAATGATGTAAGTATCTGTTTTTTGGTATTTGGTAGAAAATTCTATACCATTTGTAACGGCTTCTTTAAATAGCTCGTCCAATCCTTCCTCTTCAAAAGTGAGTTTTCCATTTTGTAAAGATTGAATTAACTTCTCATTGTAATCTGTACCTACCACCTTAACTCCACTTTTTGCAAACATTAAAGCTGTTGGTAACCCAATATAACCTTGTCCTATTACGTTAATAAATGACATAACTTTATTTTCCTCCTTCATTTAAATAAGTCCATTCCTTTTTTACTTTATTTATAGTAATAAATAAATAAATAATTCCCCATAATACCCCAAGCAATATTGACTCAAATAAATTCCCTATAATAGTGTCAAGTTGAATAAGTATTTTTAAATTATAAAATACTAAACCTAGTAGAGCATTTATTGAAGTTATCAATCCCAAAGCTCTCCACGGCAATATTTTTGTAAAACTTATTCTCATAATTTTAGCGGTATAAATGAGTTGTATTAAATTTATAATAAGTTGGCTTAAGAATGTTGCAATCGCTGGTCCAATGAATCCTAAAATGTTATACAAAACATAATTCAAAATTACATTTAAACCTAACGATATAATTGAACTATAAAATATGAATTTTGTTTTCCCTTTTGCATTAAGAATCATACCAAAATAAGTACACCTTAATAAAAGTACAATGTTATATACTCTAAATACAGATACACCAGATAAATATTTTTCAGAATATAAGAACGTCATGACATCTGGTGCAAACGTAAAAAATCCTGTAGCAAGATAACAAATAGCTAAGTATGAAAGAAATGTAGCATTCCCCCATAGGTTGATAGCCTTATTATTTTCTCCATTCTTAAGTAATCGTGTTAATTGAGGCAGTAAAACTGCAGTAAGTGATGTTACTATAATTGTTACAGGCATTTCTTTTGAAGCATTTGTATAAATTGCAAGTTTCTCTGTATCCAAAAATCTACTAATCATTAATTTATCAAGTTCAATATTCAAAGTTCCAACAACAGAAGCAAGTCCTATAGGGATGGAAAATGATAATACATTTTTAATAAGACTTTTATCTATTGTAAATTTTAACTCAATTGTTAAATGATGCACAATGATATATACACTTATAGCAAATATGGCTTCAACCAAAACAAATAGCAACATATATATTTGAAAGTTCCAATTACATAATTGAACTAAAAATATAATAAATAGCAGAGAAAAACTATTAGCTATCCTATAAATCATTACCCATGATGTCTTTTTATAGACAATCAGTACATTCTCTATACTAGACATAATAACTTTTGTCCATGGGTATACTGCAAGTACATACATGAAATTATAAAGCAACTTATTATCAAAATATCGTACCAGTAATGACGTAGAACAGAGTAATATAAAACCTACTACAATACTTAATATTGTGCTTAGTGTATAATAAACAGATAAAAACTTTTCCCTTTCTTTATCTGTTTCTGCTCGTGCAAGAAAATAATTTATACTATTCGGTAATCCGAGCATAATTAAAGATGTCATTAAATTTACGACCATTAAGATTTGTGAATATGTACCATATTCTTCGAGAGAACGAAATCTTGATAGTAGCATAGCTGACACCATAGATATGCCCATTGTTATAACTTTAGAGGTTGTTAATTTCATTGCATCACTGCCAAGAGAGACTTTACCTGTATCTTTCATAAAATAAAAAGCTCCTATCAATCAACTAGTAATTTATGATCGTATTTCTTATAATGAGCACTATAACAGTTGTTCAAATTGGTTTACAACATTTTTTATATCATAATCTTCAATTTTTATTTTTATAGCTTTATCATACTTTCCATTTAAAAAATCAAGAAACTCATTTTCATTAAAATTATCTTTATTAATGCTGAGAATAGGCCTTTTACTAAGTGTATAATCGATAACTTTGCTTGGTACCTGATTAGATTTCTCATTTTCTAAATTAATTAAAAAGTCCATTTTTATCATTTCATTAATCAAATTATCTCTTGGTATAAAATTATTAACTATTAATTTTTCACCTAATTTACTATTGTATTTTTGGATTAACTCTTGGACGAAAGGGTCACTTAACCGAGTAAAGATAATAAAACGAAAATCCAAATTAAGTGATGATAAAAATTCAAATAAAAAATCTGGATTCCTTATGGTCTTATAAAACACCCCAGCATATCCAAAGGTTGTTATATCATTTTTTTTATAGCTATTATTATATTCTTTATTAAAATTAAACCCTTGTGGAATAACTTTAATTCTATTTTCTTGCTTATAAGGTGTATAGTAATTTATGGATTTAGCTGTTGGAATACTAATATAATCAAAATGTTTTATTACCCAATTCTCTAGAACCTTTAAAAAAAACATTTTTTTAAAAGCAGGATTGTAGTAAAAAGGATCACCATAATCACAAATTTTCGTTCCTATTTGTTTATATTTATTTATATAAAGAGACGTTGCTAAATGCACATAAAAAGGTAATCCTATCGAAATAATCATATCATATTGTTTGTTGTAAATATTTTTCTTTAGTTCTTTATATAGCCTAAATCCATATTGTACCTCATTTATGTTACTACCAAAAATATACCTAAAAGATTTTGATAAAACAGCCCTTAACGACTTTTTTACACTTTGTAAAGAACTTATTCTGTCATTATTATGAATATCTTTAACTGATTTTCTATTACTCTCTATAAGATAATAATTAACAGCTCTTTCTTCTTTATAAACGTCAAAATCTACAACATCTGGAATGAATAAATCTATTTCATAACCCCTTCTTAAAAACTCTTCTACTAATTCACCAGTTCTAAATGCCCTGGGGTAATTTTCTGGCGGATATCGAAATGAAGTAATTAATAATTGCTTCTTCATAATAAATCTCCTCAAATAACGTATTTGATTACTATGTAAAACTTCTCTATATGCAACTAATCATTTTACAAATTCTCTTTGTACCACTCAATAGCCAATTTAATCCCATCTTTAAAGTTAAAGTCAGGATCATATCCTAATAATTCCTTTGCTTTGTTTATATCAGCATTACTATGCTTAATATCCCCAGGTCTATTTGGGCCAAATATCGGTTCAATATCTTTATCTAACGCCTTACATAAGTCATGGTAAATATCAATTAAGTATTCTCGACCACCATAGGCAATATTAAAGGCTTGTCCAGCCACTTCATGAGATGAAATACATGCCTTCAAATTCGCTTCGATTACATTCTCAATGTAGGTAAAATCTCTACTTTGCCTACCATCACCATTTATAGTTGGTCTTTCATCTTTTAGTAATTGCTTGATAAATTTAGGAATAACCGCTGCATAAGCTCCATTTGGATCTTGCCTTCTACCGAATACATTAAAATATCTTAAACCGTAAGTATCAAGCCCATATAGCTTTGTATAGAGTTTTCCATATTCCTCGTCTACTCTTTTTGTTAGTGCATAAGGAGATAATAGATTTCCCTCTATTCCTTCCTTCTTAGGTAAGTTCGGCTCATCACCGTATACTGATGAACTTGAAGCATAAACAAATTTCTTAATATTATTTTGGCGTGCTGCTTCCATCATATTAAGTGTTCCTCTTATATTAATTTCTTCATATAACAATGGCATTTCTATGCTTCTTGGAACACTCCCCCATGCCGCTTGATTTAATACGTAATCTACTCCGTTACAAGCAGCTAAACACGTATCTAAATTCCTAATATCTCCTTCAATAAACTCAAAGTTTGGATTTTCTTTAAATAAATCTACATTTTCCCTTTTACCAGTTGAAAAATTATCAAGACCTCTTACTTGATATCCTAGCTTTAATATAGCCTCGACTAAATTGGAACCGATAAAGCCCGCTGCACCTGTAACTAAAAACTTAGACCCTTCGGGAAAACTAATATTTTCATATCCCATTCTTACAACCTCCAGTATAAATATCCCATATTCTCTGCTTCTTCTCTATCGAACATACCCTTAACATCTATTAATACGTTGTTGTTAGCTTTAACAACTTCGCCGGATTCAATTGTTGAAGCTGATTCACCCATTAAATCTGCATTAACATTTTTTGCTTTTCTATACATCTTCTTTAGACTTTCTAATTTAATAGTTTTAAATTCTTGATGAGGTACTGCAAATATTATTGCATCAATATCTGTAATTTCTTCAGATTTACATGGAACAATTCTGTAACCTCTCCATAAATCTTCTTTATCAGCAACCGGATCTACTATCTTTACTTCTATTCCATATTCTTCTAATTCATTAATAACATCCATTACTTTCGTATTTCTTACGTCTGGGCAATTTTCCTTAAATGTAATACCGAAAATTGCTACCTTTGATCCATTTATTTGCTTATTTGCTTTTATCATTTTCTTAACAGTGGATTCAGCCACATACTTACCCATATCGTCATTTATCTTTCTTCCTGATAAAATAATCTGAGAATGGTATCCCATTTGCTCAGCTTTATAAGTAAGATAGTAAGGATCAATACCGATACAATGCCCCCCAACTAAACCAGGATGAAATTTTAGGAAGTTCCACTTTGTTCCTGCTGCTTTGAGAACAGCTTGTGTATCAATTCCCATCTTATTAAAAATAATTGATAACTCGTTCATAAATGCAATATTAATATCTCTTTGAGAATTTTCAATGACTTTAGCAGCCTCAGCTACTTTAATACTTTCAGCTCTATGAACCCCAGCATCTACCACTAATTCATACACTTTGGCAATTGTATCAAGAGATTCTTTATCCATACCAGAGACAACTTTAACGATAGTTTCTAATCTATGAACCTTATCGCCAGGATTTATACGCTCAGGAGAATAACCTACTTTGAAATCCACTCCACATTTTAATCCTGATTCCTTTTCTAATATAGGTACACATATATCTTCAGTAACCCCTGGGTACACTGTAGATTCGTATACTACGATAGAACCTTTAGTTAAGTTTCTTCCTAAAGTTCGGCTTGCAGATTCCACTGGAGTTAAGTCAGGAGTATGGTCTGTATTTACTGGTGTTGGGACTGCAACTATATGAAATTTAGCTTCTCTAAGTTTTGCATCATCTGAGGTAAACTCCACATTTGTATTTTTTATTGCTTCGTTTCCAACCTCTTTTGTTGGATCAATACCTGATTTATATAGATTAATCTTTTCTTTATTAATATCAAATCCAATAACATTAACCCTTTTAGCGAATGCTACCGCAATTGGCATGCCAACATAACCTAATCCAACTAAAGATACCTTTTCTTGTTTATTCACGATTCTCTGATATAAGTTCATATGTATACCACCTTTTTCCATGTACTTTTAATTCTACATATTTATATTTTTTCTTTACTGTATCTCTTCTACAATTTTCAATTTCCTAATACTTAAATCAGTATTTAACATGACCGCAATAATAATGAAGTAGAAAATCAAGGCTTCGCTAAAAATCATGTTAATTGCCATGCCTCTTACAAACAAAATTATAATAGGTAAATAGTTTACTAATGCCCTTTTAACAGAAACATTGCGTTGTGGAAATGCTACTTTAATGCACAATAAATATAGAACACTCCCTATTATGCCCATGTAATATATCATTTCTAAAAAATAATTATGAGTAGCCCTTGTCATAAAATAATCTGCGCCAAGGCCCTCTCCAAACAGTAATACTTTAGCATCGCTAAAAACATAATACAAATAACCTTTCCATATATCTAAACGTCCTGTAGTAACACTGGATAGAGACATACTAGAATTAATATCCAGCACCAATCTGTTAATGTACGCATTAATATATTCCTTATCTATAATAAAAAATGTTACTATACAAAGTAATCCAATTATAAGTACCCCTTTAATTAAACTACTAAGGTTCTGCCTACCAAGACTAATCAATACAAATAATAATAAGATAGCATACATTACTAAAAATGACTTACTAATTGACATTGCCCCAAATACGGATAATATAATGATAATTATATAATCAAGCTTATTGGTTTGTTTTGCAACTACTAACCCAAACCAGCCCGCTAGTGCAATACTTATATCCATTGTATAAGCATTAGGGTTTACGTTTATACCGCAAAAACGATTAATATACTCTCCTTGCCCTAATTTTAATTTTATCTGATTCATAAAAGGGGATAATCCCGGTATATAATCATCAAATAAACCCAAAAATGACGCCAATATTATTCCTAACGAAAAAAACACCAGTATTCTATGCAAATTTAGCTTTTCTTTTTGACTGAACACTAATGACATCAGTAAAAATGCTAAGCATAGGTCTATTAATCTAATAATTGAATTAACACCTCCAAAAAGTACCATGAAAGTGGAAAATGCTAATATCAAAAGTATTTGCTTATATTTCAACGCTTTAAATTTACTTTGGAAAAGTAATTTTGAAATTGCTACCAAAAGTAAAATGGTAAAAAAGGTATGTCCTCCTGGTTTCAATTTAAAAATAGGTGATATTGATAATAGAAACATTAATAATTCAACAATTACATCTACTTTACTAGTTATTATAAAGGAACAAGCCAGTAATAATGCCAAATAGTTCAAATATGGCATCCTTAATCCAGCTATTACTAATAAAGCAACAAATGAAAATTTAATCATAGTGGCTGTATTACTCTTGTGTTTGGGTCTATATTTCTTCATAAAATAAACCTCTCTTTAAAAATTTTCTCTCAAATTGACATAATAATAACTCATAAATTTTAAAAAATCATATTTTTTCATACTAATTAACCCTTAGCAATACTTTCAAAAATATCAATATACTTCTGCATGCCCTTATCAAAAGAAAAATGCTCTGACCGAATTATGGACATTTTTCTATAAAGATTCCTTATATCTTCATCTAAAAGCATCTTGCAAAGTGCAGAAGCGTAAATATGGTGGTTTATATTTAAATTATTAATATCATAGTCGTTATTTTTTTCAAAACAAGGTGTTAGAATCCCATAATCCGCTTCAATAAAATCTTCTTTAACTTCACGTTCTAATATAAACTTATCATATAAGATTTCATTTGGACCCGAAAGACAATTAGTACAAATTACGGGCAAGCCACAAGCCATTGCTTCTATAACTACATTTGGGAATCCTTCATTCGTTGAAGAAAGAGCATAAATATCACATTTTGCTATATACTTGTATGGGTTATCTTTATATCCTAAAAGCATAATATCACTTGGATACTTGCTAGATTTTGCTAAGTCTTCTAATTCGCGATATAATTCACCATCACCTATAAGTACCAAACCCGCGTTGGGAACTTTCTGTTTTAAGATTTCAAAGGATTTTATCAAATCGTTGAATCCTTTTTCCTTACAAAAGCGTCCTACTGAAATAATCGTTCTATGCGATTGTATAAAATTTGTAAACTCCTGCTCCACTTGTTCATGAGATTTTTTTTCAATAAATTTTAAATCAAAAAGATTATATGCATAATATAACTTATCTTTAAATGCAGGATATTTTTTAGAAAAGTAATAAAGCATCTGTTTAGAATTAAAAATAATTGCTTCAGAACTATTAAGCATTTTAGAATAATATCTTTCACCCGCTAATAAATCGCCAAACCCTCTACAAGAAACAATCTTTTTGGTTTTCCCTAACTTACAATAATTTAAAATATTGGATTTGGATAAGAACATATACGCAATTTCAATATTATTCTTATTAATAATTGACTTCATTTTTAGTATTCTATGAAAACTATTATAAATCTTGCCAAGTATACTTTTTCTTGCTGGTAAGTTCATGTTTATTAAGTGTCCACCATAAGGATAAACTGTTCTTTCTCCATCAAACAAGACTAGGCTTATATTATACTTGCTTTCTAAAGCTGTAGTTATATTACTTACACTTCTTTCACATCCACCTATTTTAAGACTAGGAATTATTAAGGCAATATTTTTCATTTTACCTACCTTCTCACTTAATAATTTCATAACTATTCACTAATAAAATCTTCTATTTTATCCATATATAACTTATTATCTTTTTCTATTTTGTCCAATACTGAATTACAATTACTTTCAAAATCCATAAAATTTAATGAGTTATAATATGAAAATATTTTATTCTTATATTCAACATCATCAAAATCTAAACTAACGCCAACACCTGACTTCTGTATTAACATACCTGAATAGGTTTTAATATTTCCAATTAAAGGTTTCTTATATATAAGAGAATCATAAAATTTATTTGCAGTAGCATAATTGTTAACATATGATTCTGGATAATTGTAACATATTAAATCTAAGTTTTTAATCAAGTGAGCCTTTTCAGTTTCAACATATGGCCCGGTGAATATAATATTTATTGACTCCTTAGCATATTCAATTAATTCTTCTAAATTTTCACCACCACCATGTATAACAAATTCAAATCTGTTATCCCCCTTGAATAAGTCAATTAACTTTTTCATGTATTTTGATTCCCTAATTCCTCCAATGTATCCAATTGCAATTTTGTCATTAAATGTTTGCTTATATTGCATTACCTTTGGATTATTTGGTATATTGTGTGTCATTATATATTTATGACTTTGTGGTAAGATCTCTAAAAATCCCTCTGAGGAAATACATGTAAAATATGAATTCTCTATGATTTCGCCTAACTTCCTTTTAAAAGGTCTAAAGTATTCAAAACTTGCATCTCGATAGTCAAAAATATATTTATTTTTATACTTATTTTTTAATTCACTGGTGATTATAATACCAGACATAGTAGTTAACAAAATTAATTTCTCATATTTCATTTCATTAATAATATATTTTACAAACCTACTAAATCTATAAAAGTCTATAATCTTTAATGCAGGGTGTCTTAATTCTTTAGATTTGAGACTGTAGATATGATATTTATTTTTCTTAGTTCCTTCTATGTATTTTAGGTCTTTATTGTGTGATGCTCTATCCCAATATATTACTTCATAATCAATTGAATTCTCTTCTAATATATCTGTATATTTATTTAGATATGGGCACCTATTTATATTACCTACATAAATAATACCAATCATAATTACCTCCTTGTGAAATAACAAAAAATAAATCAGCTAGAACTATAGTTTTGTAATATAATCATAGAATTCCTTAAAGATTTTTTTGCGATTTCCATATTCTTCAACATATTCTACTCCGTTTAAACTCATTTGTTTTAGTAATATCTCATTCATTAATAGAGTATATATTTTCTCACTTGCATTCTCGGGTTGATTAAAATCAACATATATTCCCGTTTTAAATTTTTCTATTATATCCTGAAACTCACCCCAGATACCAGAAATAATTGGTTTCCCTAATGCCATATACTGAAAAAGTTTATTTGGCCTTACACGTTTAAAACTTTCAATTTTCATCAAATTAGTAAGGCATACATCTGCGTGAATTAAATAATCAGGGACCAAACTTCCGGGAACTGCATCTTCAAAATAAACGTTATCTAAGTTTAATTCTTTTGCATATTCAATAATATTATTTTTTTGCTCACCATCTCCAATAAAAATAAAAGATATTTTCCTCCCATTTATCATGTTTGAAAACTTCTTATTAAATTCTCTTATAGTCTTTAAAACCGAAAAAATGTCATTAGCTTTTCCATGAACTCCCAAATACATTATTTTAAAATCTTTTGCCCATGCTTTACCTTTAATTAGGTTATTATCCTTTTCTTTATTAAAATAATCACCAGTATTAACGCCTAGGGGTGAAATCCACATCATTTTATTTGAGTCAGTTCTTTCTTTAACATAATCAATCATTCCGCTAGAAACAGCTGCAATTCCGTCTGATTTATTGTATAAATAATCAGAAGCATAATTCATATAATTAATAGCAATCTTATTATCCATACCCATATCTTGTAAAAATAATGGCCATAAATCTTCTACATCTGCAATTAACTTAATTTTCTTTAACTTAGTTGTTATAACATTAAAAATAGATACAGGAGGTGTTGTAATTATTAGATAATCTATATTCTTTGAAAACAAAATTTTTATTGATGTAATAATATCAAATATTACAATATTTAGCTGCCTTAGAAATGCATTCTTTCTGTATGGAGTACTTTTAATTCTAACAACTGAATGATTACCATTTGTTTTTTTTGATTGTATTCTTAGTTTTTTTAAACTCTCATCCATTTTACCTACATAATGACTATATCCACAAATCCAAAATTCTGATTTACAATTGCAATGATCAGCAAAAAACTTAGACATCTCATAATTTTTTGATGGTCCTGGCATATCGGGTGTTACTCCATAGTGATTAATTATAACAATTTTCTTCATAAAAGATTTCCTTTCATAAACATTTATTTCCACAAATGATAAACTTGATGACATCCTGTCTGCCTGCATCCAACTTTATGATAAAAATTAATCGCCTCAATATTTCTTACTTGTGTTCCAACTCTTATTTCAATACAACCACGTTCATATGCTTCTGCCTCTACTGCTCCAAATAAACTTGTACCGATACCTCCGTGTTTCTCATTCTTAGAAACAGAGATAAGTTCTACAGTACAAGCATTATCTTGATATGAATGAAGTAAAAACCCATTAATTTCTCTATTATTATCCCTTGACAAAGCAAAGTACTTATTTGGATTTTTAAACGAATTATTAATCCATTGTCGATAAACTTGGTCACCACCACGTTTTGCTAATTCAGGGTCTTCAATAAACTTTGAAAACTGAAAGTCAGCAATTTCAATAATCTGCGCATTTGGTTGCAATGCCTGATAAATTTCTATATTTTCTGGCATCTTATATCTATCTTCTAGTTTCTTCTTAAATTGTATATTTACATCTGCTAAATATGCTTTTGTATCTTTGCCTATAAACTGTGAATTGATTGGTTCTGAATTACGATTTTCTATTGAAATAAATTCATAATCCTTAAATCTCTTTTTTAGATTTTCCCATTCTATTAAATCAAGAGGTTTATATAAAATGGCCTTAGCTGAACTTACTCCAAAATACTCTGTGTCCCACTGTAATTCATAAAAGGCCATTGAATCTTCCATTCTATTGTCTTTCATCAAATACTAACCTCCTATGCGCCAACACTAGACTTATCTTTATTACTGTCATTTGTTGTTATATAAACATCTTCCCTCTTTAAAACTGATACTGCAGTCTTAAAGAATACCTTGATATCCATCCGCGCCGTTAAATGGTCAATATAATAAATATCATTCTGTATTCTTTCTTTCCATGGCACTGTATTTCTATAATAAGCTTGGTTATAGCCAGAAACTCCAGGTCTAACCTCTAGCTTGCGCTCTTCATTACCTTCATATAACTCTCTATGTTCAGGTAAATCCGGCCTTGGTCCAATGATGCTCATATCACCCTTGATGATATTTATAAGTTGCGGAGTTTCGTCAAGGCTTGTCTTCCTAATAAACTTACCTATCTTAGTTAATCTCGGATCATCCTCTGAGTTAAAAGTAGAACCGTCTTCATTTCTTAAATCCGGAGCGTTAACTTTCATAGAGCGGAACTTATACATTTTAAATATCTTTCCATCCTTTCCCAGGCGAGGTGCGTTATAAAAAATTGGTCCTTTATCTTGAAAATAGATTATAGGTCCAATAATAACTAATATAATAAACCAAAAGGGTAGGGCAACTAATGCTAAAATTAAATCACATATTCTCTTAAAGTACTTCTTATACATACCTCTCACTCCTACTGTGCTATAGCAGCCTCACTTTTTTGTAACACTTCATCCATTGCTCTTTTTAAACTTTCACAAATATACTCAACATCCTCATCACTTAATAAAGTATGAAGTGGTAATGTAATCTCATTAGCATATTGTCTATAAGCATTTGGATAATCTTTAATATCAAACCCTAAATTCTTATAAGCTGTAAACATAGGAAGTGGCTTGTAATGAACATTTGTTGCAATTTCATCTTCAGCCATCTTTATGATAATCTCGTTTCTCTCTTCTTCATTTATATCAGGTATTCTAGCCAAATATAAATGACCTGTAGAATTAAAATCTTCTCCAAAATGCCTTAAGCTTTGAACTCCTAATGGTTGTAACATTGAATCATACATCTCGATAATCTCTTTACGTCTCTCTAACAAACCTTCATATCTTCTTATCTGTATCAAACCAAAGCTAGCTAAGATATCAGTCATATTGCACTTATAAGCAGGATAGATAATATCATATTCCCATGAGCCTTTTTTAGTCTTAGCTAATGCATCCTTTGATTGTCCATGAAGACTATACAACATGAATTGTTTGTACAAATCTTCATCTTCTAATCCTAAGTCATTTCTCCAAACAACCGCTCCACCTTCAGCTGTTGTAAGGTTTTTTACTGCATGAAAAGAGAAGGTTGTAAAGTCAGCAACTTGTCCACATTTTAGGCCTTTTCTTTCAGCTCCAAAAGCATGGGCTGCGTCAGCCATTATAATTACTCTATTAAATAATTCTTGAAGTTCATTATTTGCTTTGAATAATTCCTTCTTACCTTCTACTACTTCATATATCTTATCGTAATCACACATCTTACCTGCTATATCAACAGGAATTATAGCTTTTGTATTCTCTGTGATAGAATTAGCTAACTTTTCATAATCCATTTCAAATGAATTAGGAGCTGTATCAACCAACACGATCTTAGCTCCCACATGATCTATTACAGAAGCTGAAGCCGTATAAGTATAAGCTGAAGTAATCACTTCATCCCCAGGTCCTATTCCTAAAATGCGAAGGGTTAACTCCATAGCAGCTGTTGCAGAGTTTAAACATACAGCCCTATTTACACCTACATATTCAGCTATCTTTCTCTCAAATTCTTTAGTTCTTGGACCAGTTGTAATCCAACCAGATTTCATTGCATTAATTACTTCGTTTATCTCCTCATCAGTTATATCTGGTGGAGAGAATGGAATGTTTCTTAATTTGTCCATTTAAAATCCCCCTCGCTTCACTAAAATCTATGTAAAATAAATTTGTCTATATTTATGTAAATTTCAACCTTTATGTATAAACTCTAAAATCTATATAATATGTATAATTCCAATGCATTCCACACTTTTGCTGATTGAATGGTCATACCTGTAACCATTCTGTAATATTGCAACTACATACTCAACCTACAAAACCCTTACTATTACTACATTTGCACCCTTGTAATTCTTTTCCGATACTCACGACGATATATACATTCAATCAGAAATTTATTAGAATTCATAATTACAAATTACAAAATCTATGAAATCATTGATCTTACTGGCTTTAAACCTGTAATTATCTTTTCGACTCAGTTACAGTATCACAACCAAGGCACTTCATCCCCCGGTCCTTCTTCTTCCTCGCCTTCACTCCCACTACCATGCCCACTACATTTGACTTTTCCATCCTCAAAACTAATTACACCACCAGCTGGACATACCTCATGAAAATTCTTAATAACAAATTGACTAAAGTTACTATCCTCATGATCAATATCATTTTCTACCAGATAAGCAGTGTACATTCTTTCTACAGTTTCCCGATTAGCAACACAAACACTTTCTTCCGCCATAATTCTAAATCCCACTAATCTTGGAACAGCTATTACAGCAAGAATTCCCATGATTGCAATCACAACAATCAATTCTATTAAAGTAAACCCATCAGATTTTTTATCCATTGTTTTCACCTAATCTTTAAGGAACTTACTAATAGTTACTTATCTCCACTATTTTTCTTCTTTAGATTCTATAGCAAGGTGTTTGTTCCCATCATCAACAAGAATCTTCATTTGACTTATGGCAATCTTGTTTAACTTTTCTAGCCTCTGACTCTGCTCTAACCCATCATTAATCAAAACAGCATTTAAGCTCTCCAAATTTGACAAGCACACTAATTGAGACACGTTCGCATAATCTCTGATATTTCCAGTCTTATCTGGATTATTTTCTCGCCATGTCTTTGCTGTCATCCCAAACAAAGCCATATTAAGCACATCAGCTTCAGATGCATAGATTGCGCTCTTTTCTTTTCCACTTAATTCTTTAGGTATGAGATTTTCTTTGATGGCATCTGTGTGGATCCGATAGTTAATCTTTGTCAAATTTCTTTTTATGTTCCAATTCAATTGACCTTGTTCTTGATCTTTAAGTCTTTGAAATTCTTTTATTAGATACAGTTTGAATTCTACCGATACCCACGATGCAAATTCAAATGCAATATCCTTATGTGCATATGTTCCACCGTATCTTCCTGCTTTCGATATCAGACCGATCGCATTTGTTGCTTCAATCCATTTCTTGGATGTGAGTACAAAGCTGTTAAGCCCCGCTTGATTTTTAAACCCCTCGAATTCGATGGGATTAAAATCTGGGTTGTTGAGTTTTTCCCAAATACCTAAAACTCTATGGTGTTTCTGTTTCTTAACCAGTTTTGAGTAATATAATCTGTTCTTTTCTCGTCCTTATATTTTGCGATATCGGTAATTGAAATGTAGTCTTCATTATTTACTGTGTTGATGACAACTCCTCTTCCCTTAACATCTATTTTCTTATTCTTAGGTTTCATAGCTATCTCCTTTCACAGTAATCTTTGAAATTATTTCTTTATTCATTTGAACTTATAAGCAACTCTTACAGGTTCATGAATAGTTTATCATATCATTTTGAACTCATCGAAAAATTTGAATAGTTGACTAGATCTACATGTTGCATAATAAACTTAACTCTTGACAACTCTTATGCTACATCTTGTGGTTTTGGTCCTTTCACCATACTCACGTCGTTGCTCACTCTCCAATTCAATCAACTCAATAGATCGCTTCAAATCTCTTATATGATAATTTGCTCCACCATATTTACTCAAAGGCAAATCATAAACCAAATTTCCGAATACCTTATTTACAGTTCCTATTCTAGACATCAGATTTATAAACGGGTTAAACACTTTTGTCATTCTTATCTTTTTACCATGCAATTCTGCAATCAATCTAACCATCTCACTGGTATTAACATACTCAGCATTTTGGGGAAAAAACAGTCCACTACTAAAATTATCTATTAGCTGTTTCACAAATTCTGATAAGTTGTCTATATAGATCATACTTCTCTTGTTCTCTATCTTCGGAAAGACTGGGGTCTTGAGAGCTAATTTTGCCAACCTTGGATAGTTGCCTTTGCACCCCTTGCCATATACCATAGGTGGTCTCAAAATTGCTATATTAAAGAATCCATCCTGAAGCTAGCTAATTAAGTTTTCAGCCTCAAGCTTAGACTTACCATATGCTGACTTAGGTCTTAAAGGTGTGCTTTTATCAATAGTGCCAGTCTCTATCCCATAAACGCTCATTGAACTTAAAAAAATAAACTGCTTAATGCCTTCAGCCTTAGACTTTTTAGCAGTTTCATAAGCTATATCTCTATTCACTTTAAAGTAAAGGTCTTTATTCTCTTTAGTCTCTTTTCTATGAGCTATCCCTGCTACATGAAAGACTACATCATACTTGGAAAAGTCTTTTTCTTTCCAGCTATCACTTGTCATATCTACTGTATCTACTGTATATTTGTCAGGCCATTGTGATAACCACTTTTCCAATGAAGTACCTATGTAGCTGTCCTTGCCCGTTATTAGGACCTTTTTCACCCTGTCACCCCATAATTGGTTTAAACATAGCTCCGCCATTGCCCCCTCTCTACTGAGAGCGGACATGGAAAAAACTATGTCATTATGCAAAAAGAATCTGCGCCGAAACTGCAAATCCTTTTTTAATAAATTTGTGCATTAGTAACACTTTAATATGATAGCATAATAAAATTAAAAAACCTGTCGCTTTTTGCGTAAAATACTACTATTTTTTTTAGTAGAGTAAACCCTTTGAAAGGCTAGCTAGGGTCTGCTGGCTCTATATACCTATCATTTATTATTGCCTCTGGGATAGTGTGCAAAATCCTTCTTGCAGCATGGCTCCCAGCCCACTTTGTGAGCTGCCTTGCAGCCTCCTTCATATAGGGGCCTCGTCTTCGGGGAGAATGGGCATCA
>DUUR01000010.1 GCA_012841425.1 Bacteroidales bacterium
CAGAAGACTTTGCATATTCCTGATGAGAATATGTTGGTTGAGATGGATGCTACTGATGGGCTTGCTGCTGCTTTGTGTCATTTTTATCAATCGGATATATCTACTGGGGAGACAAAATACAGGGATTGGAAGGATTTTGCCAATCGTAATCCAGATAAGGTTAAAAAATAGTTATTTATGGTTGTTATTTAAGGATTTTTTTTATCTTTGTAGTATGAACCAACTTATATATCACATAGAATTTTTACTTCATGAGCATAATTGTGTGATTATTCCTGATTTAGGAGGTTTTGTAATTAATGCAATTCAATCTAGCAGGGATAGTAATAATGCGCTTATGCCACCATCATGTGAATTGGTTTTTAATCGCGATCTTACTCATAATGATGGTTTGCTTGCTCAATCTTATATGAAAACGTATGATCTTTCTTTTGAAAGAGCTATGTGGAGAATTGATAATGAGGTGGTTGAGCTAAAGCGGATTCTTCGTGATAAGAGTTATTTAGATCTGAACAAGTTGGGCTCTTTTTCACTAACTGAAGATAATAGATTTGCATATAAACCTGGTTCTTTTGTAAGGCCTGAGTATTTTGGACTTAGCGCTATTAAACTTCAAGAGCTTACTGTCGTTGAGAAACTTGCTGCTGTTGAGAAGACTATTCCTATTACCGCTGCTGAAGCGAGTAGGGGTGGGGCGTTTAAAAAGATTGGTTTTACCGCTGCGGCTGTAGCTGCTGTTATTTTATTTATGTTTGTTTTACCTGTTAGCGATACTGCAATTGAAAGACAAACTGCAAATATTTCTTATGAAACTAAATGGTTTAGGCCTAAACAGTCTACCACTAATACTAAGCCTGCACAGTCTGTGGTTGAAGCGAATGAGTTTTTGGAAGTGAATTCTGAAAATTTAGTGGCAACTAACGAGGTTGTGGTGCCTAGTGTTGACGCATCTGGTGCCACTACTGAGCAATCTACTTATTACATTGTAATGGGTGTTTTTAGAGGTGAAATATCTGCCACAAAGTTAATTGAATCTCTTAAAGAGGAGGGATTTAATAATGCAAACTGGCTAGAGCGTCCTGAGCGATTTGATGTTTATGGTGCTTCTTTTAGTGTTGAAGAGGAGGCCGAGGCTTATTTAAGAGAGGTTCATAAGAAATTTCCAAAACATATTGATGCATGGATTCTTAAGCGTTGATTTTATTCTATTAATTGAATCTTTCTATTATCAAAATCTAGTTCTATTATCAGGACCTCTTCCTCTACTGCTTCCCCTTCTATTCATATCTTGTGACGATCCGCCACCACTGAATGCATTAAATCTATATACAAAGCTTGCTATGAAATAGCTTGTTAGCGTGTTGGTTGTTGTGTCTCTTATATAATTTGATGTTACGCTTCTATTTATATTGCTTCTTTGTTGCAATATGTCAAAGACCCTTATTCTAACTATTCCATTTTTCTGTTTAAGAACTTGTTTTTCAATTGAGGCATTCCAAAGTGCTTCATTTTGTTTGAAGCCATCGGCATAGCCCGAGTTGGTAGAGTATCTGATATCGCTTTGTATATTTATATCGTATGGTAAATATATTGTGGAGGTTGCTGATGTTCCGTAGTTCATGTACTCTCTGTCTTCTTGACCTTCTAGACTGTTTTTTACTTTGTTGTATGATACGTTTCCGCGTATAGAAAAGACAACTTTATCGGATATGTAATTTAAACTTAGGTTTTCTGAAAGATTTAATTGTCTGTTTATATTTTCTTCGTTGTTTGAAAATCCATTGTTTACTCCATAATTGGCATTTGTGGTGGTAGATATTGAGAATTTCTTATTCTTAAGGGGTTGCGTGGTGGTAAATTGCATGCTTCCATTCCAGTTGCCATCTACATTCATGTAGGTGTTTTCTCTTCTTCCGGTTTCAGGATCGGTAAATCGTGATGATACTATGGCGTTTGAGGTGTAATTGAAATTGCCATTAACCATATAAAAACGATTATGCTCGGGTATGGAGTGCTGATATCTTAAGTTTACACGATGATTAAATGAGGGGTTGAGGTTGGGGTTGCCATATGTGATGTTTAGTGGATTGCTTACATCTACAACTGGTGATATTTGATTTACTGAGGGTTGATTTGTACTTCCATTATAGTTTATACGAAGGTTTTGCTGTCTAGACCATCGATAGTTGAAGTGTCCGGTGGGGGAGTAGTTGGTTACGTTTTGCGTGATGTCACTTATTAACGAATCTCCAATATATGTTGTACGGTTAGAGCTGGATGGGTATACGCTAAAGCCTATGGTGTAGTCATATTTTTCTTTCCTTGTACGAAGGTTTATACCGAAGTTCTGATTGGTTGATTCGTTCTCGTTGAGTCTGCTGTATAACTTGTCTAATATTACATAGTCTCCATTTTCATCTTGTGTGCGTGTGTCTTTGTCTGAGATTGAAGAGTTGGTTCTATAGTTATATGAAAACTGTAGGAAATAACTTTCGCCTATTGGTTCAACATACGATGCCGATCCATTAAAGCCACTGCTTTTGTTTGTGTCTGTAATGCGTTGATCGAGTAGGTCGTCTTCGCGTGAGCCGTTGTAATATGTGTTGGATAGGTTGGATGCGAGACTGTTGCTTGTGTTGCCGTCTGCTCTTAGTCTTATGCTCATGCTTCTGCCTCTCTTTTTGAAGCGTCTGTTGATTTCAATATCTCCATTCCAATTGTTTGAGTTGCCTGAGGATATATTGTGGGAATTGCCATAGTTTATGGTATCACCCGATTCTCGCATGGTTGAGAATTCTCCTATGTTTTCTGACTCGTTGGTTGATCTGGAAATGTTTGGACGGAATATTATTGAGGTGAGTGAATCGGGGCGCCATTCCATATTAAAGCCGAGACTGATATTGTCGTATAGGCTGTTGGTTGTACTGGTCTCTTCTTCAAATGTGTCGCCCTGTTTTAAATAGTTTTGTGTATATGTTTTTGAGGTTATATAGTTTTTTCCACTCGAGTAGTTTGTGTTTCCGCCCAGCTGAAGTTCTTTAGAGAATTGTTTGTTGAAATTTACTCCTCCATTTCTTGATGTGCTTACGCCACCGCCACCACCTCTGCCTCTTCGACCGCCACCTGCATTATTGGTGTTGTTTATGCCTCCAATAAATGTATATTGATCTTCGTTGCGCATATGATTTATCAATGCGTTTGCTTCGTATCTATCGTTACTACCATAACCTCCTGCGATATTGCCAAAAGTGCCTCGCTTCATATTGGGTTTTACGGTTAGGTTGATTATCATTTCTTCTTCTCCATCATCGAACCCTGTTGTTAATTCGGTTTCGGTCTTTTTATCTAATACTTGTAATTTATCGATCATTTTTGCTGGAAGGTTTTTGGATGCTACCTTGGGGTCGTCACTAAAAAACTCTTTCCCGTCTACAAATATTCGTTTAATTTCTTTTCCTTGTACTTTAATTGTGCCGCTGGCATCTATTTCTACTCCGGGCATCTGCTTTAGAAGATCTTCAACAACAGCCATTTCGGCTACGTTATATGCACTTGCGTTATACTCTAGGGTGTCTCCTCTTACTACTATTTCAAGTGATTGTGCTGTTATTACGGCTTCGTCTAGTAAAAAAGAACTTTCATTAAGTTTGATACTATCTAGCCTTAAAGATGGGTTTTCTTTTGTGAGTTCAATATCTAAAAAATTATTGCTATATCCCATAAAGGAGAATTGTGCTATGTATTTGCCAATGCTTACAGGAATGCTGAACGATCCGTCTCTCGCCGATGTATCACCAGTTATAAGTGTACTGTCGTTTTGTGCCAATATGCGTATTGTAACGGCAGGGATAGGTTCATTGGTTTCTGCATCGTATATTTTCCCAGAAATTCGCGACGGCGCAACTTGGGTATAAACGAGGCTTGTATAAACTATAAAAATTGCTAAGAATATTAATGTTTTATTCATAATATTTATTGTAACACAAAAATATAAACTAAAAATATCTATTTCAAAAAGAATATATGAACCCCTTCATTATATCGATGAAATGAGGGTTTAGATATATTTGTGCAAATAAAAAAGTTGCTTGTGCTATAAATTAAGCGATGGTTGTTATATTTGCACATGAAATTATTAAGTAAATATTGTTAGGATGAATTCAAAAGAATTTGAAGATAGATTGTTAGGTGTCGGTTTTCCCAAGAAAGATGTTTATGGTTCACTTTCTATTCCTGTATACAATGCTTTGGCATATGAGTTTGAAACAGCCGAAGAGATGGAGGATGCCTTTTGTGGTATCACAAAGGAGCATACTTACTCGAGAGTAACTAATCCCACAGTGCAATTTTTTGAAGAAAGGGTTAAGACTGTAACTAATGCTTTTGGTGTTACGGCTCTAAATTCGGGCATGGCTGCTATCAGTAATGCTTTTTTTACTCTTGCTTGGAGCGGTAGTAATATAATTGCATCGCGCTATCTTTTTGGAAATACTTATTCGTTTTTCGTTAATACCCTCACTTCTTTTGGAGTGGAAATCAGATTTTGCGATCTTACTAATCCTGAGGAGGTCTCTTCTAATATTGATGAGAATACTTGTGCTGTTTTTGTTGAGGTTATTACTAATCCGCAACTGGAGGTGGCCGATTTAAAAGAGTTGAGTAGGGTGGCGCACGAGGAGAATGTTCCTTTAGTGGCTGATACTACAGTTGTATCGTTTTCAGCATTTAGCGCTGCAGATTTGGGTGTGGACATTGATCTTATCTCTAGTACAAAATATATTTCGGGTGGTGGTACCAGCTTGGGTGGCTTGATAATTGATTATGGTAATTTCAATTGGGGGCACTCTTATAAACTTAAAGAATATACTAGTTTATCTCAGTCGGCATTTCATTTTAAACTTAGAAAGGAAATTCATAGAAATTTGGGTGCTTATATGACGCCAGAGGTTGCTTATATGCAGTCGCTGGGACTTGAAACTTTGAATATCAGATATGAGAGGGTTTCAAAAAATTGCTTAGAGTTGGCTAAATTGTTGCAGAATCTTAATGGTGTGGTTTCGGTAAATTATACTGGATTGCCCGATAATCAATTTTATGAGGTCAGCAAAAAACAGTTTGGCGAATTTCCAGGTGCTATGCTTACTTTTGACCTGGAGTCTAAAGAGAGGTGTTTTAGTTTTATGAGAAAACTTAATCTGATTAAAAGGGCTACTAATCTTTTTGATAATATAAGCCTTATCATTCATCCTGCTAGTACAATATA
>DUUR01000011.1 GCA_012841425.1 Bacteroidales bacterium
ATTCTCTCGTTTAACTCTTTAATATCGGCAACTTGACTCATATGCAAACTGTTAAATTGTATGGTTGTTTCTGGGAATACAAATTTAAGAATGTTAAATTGGTTTCATAGTGTTTTGTGGTTAAAAATAATTAAGGTTCAATCCACTTCATACCAAAAACATTTGCAAAAGCATTTCTCATTATTTCAGATACCTCTCTAAGGTCTACTTTCTTATTTAGCTCTTTCTCTATTGAGGTAACACCACGATCTGTAAAACCACAAGGATTGATATAATCAAAAAAAGAGAGGTCGGTATTCACATTTAAAGCAAGTCCATGCATAGTAATGTATCTACTTGCTTTCACGCCTATTGCACAAATCTTTCTTGCTTTTATCTTATTGCCTGCATCTATCCATACTCCCATAGCTTTTTCATCTTTTTCTCCTTTTATACCAAAGGCCTTCAAGGTTTCAATAACTACATCTTCCAACATAGATATATAACTTTTAATACCAATATTAAACTCTTCCAAATCAATTATCGGATAAACAACTATTTGTCCAGGCCCATGGTAAGTAATATCTCCCCCTCTATCTATCTCATGCAAATCAATACCTCTGCTTTCACATATATTTCTTGCAATTAAAAGATTCTGCTTATCTCCACTTTTACCAAGTGTATAAACATTTTCATGTTCACAACATAGCAGATACTGCTTTACTAAAACAGCATCTACTATTCCGTTGCTTTCTTTTGAAGAGCCATTTTGCGATAATTCAATTCTGCGTTTCTCCGATTTTAATGCTTTTGCTTTGATTAAATTCTGAAAGATCTCTTCCTGATAATCCCAAGCATTTTTGTAACGTATCTTTCCCAGATCTTCAAGCACAACTTCCTTACTCATAAAATTAAATACTCCTCTTTTTTCTCGAATTTATATTAATTAAATATGTCTCTCAGCCCTGTAAGAAGAACGTACAAGTGGTCCACTTTCTACAAACTGAAATCCTTTTTCAAGACCTACCTCCTTATATCTCAAAAACTCATCTGGCGTAACATATCTCTTTACGGTAAGATGCTTTTTGGTGGGCTGCAGATATTGACCAATTGTTAGTACTTTACAACCAACATTAATCAAATCATCCATAGTTTCAAACAGCTCCTCTTCTGTCTCTCCTAAGCCCAACATAACACCCGACTTTGGCTTTGCTTTCCCACTCTTTGCAATGGTTTCAATAGTCTTAAGACTAATATCATACTTAGCACGACTTCGCACCTTTGGTGTTAGCCTCCTCACCGTTTCCATATTATGTGATACAATATTTGGTCCCGAGTCAATAACAGTATTTATAAACTCCTCAATGCCATTAAAGTCTGGTATTAAAGTCTCAAGCGTCACCTTAGGATTTACTTCTTTCACACGCCTAACGGTAGTAGCCCAAAACTCAGCACCACCATCTGGCAAATCGTCCCTATCAACACTGGTAAGTACCACATGCCTCAAATTCATGCTTTTTATACTCTCAGACAACCGATCGGGTTCGTCCCAATCAATAATTCCTTGTGGACTGCCTGTCTTCACATTGCAAAACCTACATGCACGTGTGCATATATCTCCTAAAATCATAAATGTAGCTGTACCTCTACCCCAGCATTCAGACATATTAGGACATTTGCCACTTACACAAATTGTATGAAGCTTTTTGCGTGCAATTACATCTCTAACATTTAGGTACTCCTTCCCTTGGGGGAGCGATATTTTGAGCCATTCGGGCTTTCTTTGCGTTAATTCTGGTTTTAATTCCATAATATAATAATTAGGTGTGATTTTTAATCTATGTACATCGCAAAAATACAGATTTATTCGATTTATTACTAATTAAAGGATAAGCATTGCATATTTTTAAATAGCTACTATTCCGTTTGTAACTTCAAAAACTTTATCTTTGTCTTTTAAAGTGTAGATAAACAGAACAATTTGGATTTTAAATTAATAAATACAGACCCCAAGTCTAACGCTAGAGCAGGAGTAATTACAACCGATCATGGTGACGTGGAGACTCCCATATTTATGCCCGTGGGCACTGTTGGCAGCGTTAAGGCAGTGCATATAAATGAATTAAAGGAGGATATTAAAGCTCAAATAATATTGGGAAACACCTATCATTTATACCTTAGACCGGGACTCGAAGTTCTAAAAGGAGCTGGAGGTTTGCATAAGTTCAATAGCTGGAACAAACCTATGCTAACCGACAGTGGGGGCTTTCAGGTGTTTTCTCTATCAGAAAACAGGAAACTAAGTGAAGAAGGGGCTGAGTTCCGTTCGCATATAGATGGATCTAAACATTTTTTCTCTCCCGAAAAAGCAATTGATATACAGCGCATAATAGGAGCTGATATCATTATGGCGTTTGACGAATGTACTCCTGGCGATGCAGATTATGCATATGCTAAAAGATCGCTTGAGCTTACAGAAAGATGGCTAAACCGATGTATATCCAGATTTGATGAAACCGAATGTCCTTATGGACATTCACAAGCACTTTTCCCTATAGTGCAGGGCTGTGTTTATCCCGATTTACGAAAACGTGCAGCAGAAAATATAGCTTCTTTAGGTGCCGATGGGAATGCAATTGGGGGGCTAGCAGTGGGTGAGCCAACCGAAAAAATGTACGAAATGGTTGAGTTGGTTAATGACATATTGCCTAAGGACAAACCTCGCTACCTCATGGGTGTGGGCAAGCCCGAAAACATGCTTGAGGCAATTGAAAGAGGAGTTGATATGTTCGACTGTATAATGCCTACCAGAAATGGCCGTAATGGTCAAATCTTCACCAAACAAGGAGTTATAAACATGAGAAACGAGCGTTGGAAGAACGACTTTTCTCCTATCGAGGAAGATGGAGCTTCGTTTGTAGACACACTGTACAGCAAAGCATATCTGCGCCATCTTATTATGAGCAACGAAATACTTGGCTTGCAAATAGCCTCTATACACAACCTTGCATTCTACATCTGGCTTATTAGTGAGGCTAGAAAGCATATAATTGCAGGGGATTTCTCGGACTGGAAACCAAATATTCTTGAAAATGTTACAAGAAGGTTATGAATAAATATATAAAACGATTAGACTGGTACATCATCAAGAAATTCTTGGGTACGTATGTATTCATGATTGTACTTATTATCTCGATTGCTGTGGTTTTCGACATAAATGAGAAGATCGATAAGTTCATGACCAATAATGCAACGCTAGAAGGAATTGTCTTCGACTACTATCTAAATTTCATACCCTACTACACCAATCTTTTCAGTCCTCTTTTTGTATTTCTTGCTGTTATATATTTCACTTCAAAAATGGCAAATAACTCAGAGATTATTGCCATTTTATCAACAGGAATAAGTTTCAAAAGATTTCTAAAACCATATATGATATCGGCATTTATTATTGCTGTATTCACATTTGTATTTGGAGGATATGTTATTCCAGAAGCTAATGCTACCCGAATTGAGTTTGAACACACATTTGTTGATCCTAGGAAGAAAAAAACTGGTGATCGTGATATTCAATTTAAGGTGGGGCCAGGAACAATTGTATACTTCGGCAATTTTGATATGGCCAGCAGTACAGGATACTACTTTTCAATGGACCATTTTGATAGCCTCAATCTTAATTCACGACTAACAGCTCAATCAATTAAATATGACTCTGCATATAATTGGACTATCAGAAACTATCAGGTTCGTGAGTTTGATGGGTTGGTAGAAACAATTACAACTGGTAGCTCTATAGACACAGTATTGCAGATAGTGCCAAACGACTTTATCATTGCAGCATCGGATCAGCAAATGATGACTTCCCCCGATCTAAGAAATTATATAAAGAGTCAGAAAGAACGAGGAATGGGTAATATACAACCTTTTCAAATTGAATACCACTCTCGTATTGCAATGGTATTCTCTGCATTTATACTTACAATTATAGGAGCTTCTATATCTGCAAAAAAAGTAAAAGGTGGAATGGGATTAAACATAGGAATTGGACTTGCATTGAGTATGGCTTATATACTATTTATGACGGTAAGTTCAACTTTTGCTATAAAAGGTGGAATGAGTCCTTTCATTGCTGCTTGGATACCAAACATCTTTTTTAGCGGTATAGCCTTTTATTTATATAAAAGAGCACCAAATTAAAAAAGTAAAACAATTAATTATGAAACGGAATATCTTATTATTTATCATACTTATAAGTGCAGCATCTATTAATGCACAAACCAACCACCCAACTATAGTAATAGAAACAAACTATGGCGTGATGAAGGCTGTGCTATATGATGACACACCAGTGCACAGCAATCATTATCTAAAATTGATAAAAGATGGTTATTTCGATGGTACCCTATTTCATCGTGTTATAAATAACTTTATGATTCAGGGAGGTGCCCAAGATTCGCGCAACGCACCACCGGGATTTGAAATTGGTAGCGGTAGAAGAGATATGGATCTTATGCCTGAATTCCGTGAAAACAGATATCATAAAAAAGGGGCTCTTGCAGCACCAAGAAGGGGTGATGCCGAAAACCCACAGAAGAAATCTGATGCATCTCAGATATATATTGTACATGGCCAGGTATATAGTGAGGGCAGGCTAGACACTATGGAGATGGCCGTAAATGTCCCTATCAGAAATGATCTTATTCGCACACATTACTCACCAGGCAAACCACAACTCGATAGTCTAAAAAGCGTAAACGATAGAGAGGGATTTAATAACCTACTCGACTCTCTGCTTGGTGTTGTTGACTCTTTATATGCAATAGCTCCAGGCAAATTTTTATGGCCCGAGGGGTTAAAGGAAGATTATAGCACCATAGGTGGGGTACATCACCTAGATGGAGAGTATACCGTGTTTGGTGAGGTGATTGAGGGACTTGAAGTTATTGACAAAATAACTGCACTTCCTGTAGACAGCAGAAACCGCCCCACCACAGATGCCAAAATAATTAGAGTATATATAGAGAATTAATAGCTATTCAATATTTTTTCTTACATCGGTAAGGAAGCTTTTCATTCCGTCAGAATCCTTCTTGTCGATAATCTCTATTAGCTCCTTTAGCTTTTTACGAATTTGCTCAACCTGTTCTATTGTGTATGGGTTAAACAAAATCTCAGTTAGCAAGAAATCATCCTCCGACAAAAGCCCCTGCGCAATATTCATATGTCTTTTAAAAGTAGTTCCTGGTGCATCCTGATGCTTCATCACAGAAGCAAACACCAATGTTGAAGCAAAAGGAATTGATAATGAATATGCTATAGTCTCGTCGTGCTCCCTGAAAGAATATTCAAATACATTCAACTTCAACCCATTATAAAGATCTCTAAAAAACACCTTACCCAAATGAGAAGATTCTGAAATAATTATTGCGCTCTGCGTGCTTAGATCGCTAAGACTTGCAAAGGTGGGACCAAACATAGGGTGTGTAGATACAAATGGCTGCTTGCATTCTTTGTAAAACTCTTCCAAGCCGGTTTTAACTGATGCAATATCACTTAATATACATGTTGAAGGCAGATACTCCAGTACATTTTTAAATGCAGCAATTGTATACTTAAGTGTAGCAGCATTAATGACCAATTCAGGTGCAAACTCTTTAACCTCGGCAGGATTGGTCATCCTTTGCGTGTTATAAATAAAACGCATTTTCTTAGGCTCTGTATCCAAAACTGCCACCTCATGATCAAAACTTAGCACATCGGCAAAGAAGGAGCCCATTTTGCCAGCTCCCAAAATCAAAATCTTCATTCCTTAATTACTATTATTAGTTAAAGTGCAGTTTCTTCATTCTGTGTCGATTGCTTCTTCTCACGCTCCATTATCACCATTTGTTGGCGAACAGATTCAGAGTGAATTGCTTCAAGCACCTGTTTTACAAATTTGCCCGAGATCTCCATTCTCTCTCCCTGGTAAGCCCTATCCGTAAGTATCTCGTCATACCTTTTTGTTTGCAAAATAGGCATATCATGCTCTAGCTTATAATATCCAATCTCGCGTGATACTCGCATACGTTTAGCAAGTAGCTGAAGAAGCTCATTATCCAAATCGTCTATCTGATCTCTCAGAACTGATAAATCTTCAGTAGTTTGAATTGTATCTCTGATTATTAAATTATCAAGCACCTCCTTAAGTGCGGCAGGTGTAATCTGCTGATCCTTGTCGCTCCACGCCTCATCAGGAGAGCAGTGTGTCTCAACTATCACGCCAGAGAAATTCAAGTCCATTGCTTGCTGACTCAATTTATGAATCATAGTGCGATTACCACCAATATGACTTGGGTCGCATATAATTGGCAAATTTGGGAATCTACGTTTCAGCTCAATGGGAATATGCCATTGTGGTAAATTACGATATACAGTTTTGTCGGTTGTGCTAAACCCTCTATGTATAACACCCAGTTTTTTTATACCAGCGTTATAAAGCCTTTCCAAAGCCCCAATCCATAGTTCTAGGTCGGGATTTACCGGATTCTTTATTAGTATAGGAATATCAACACCCTTAAGCGTATCTGCTATCTCTTGCACTGCAAATGGGTTGGCAGCTGTACGTGCTCCAATCCAAAGCATATCAATACCATACTTCAGAGCTTCGTACACATGCTTCTCAGTTGCAACCTCAGTTGCCATATACATACCCGTTTCTTTCTCAGCCTCCATCATCCACTTCAATGCAGGACTACCAACACCCTCAAAACCACCTGGTTTTGTTCTTGGCTTCCATACTCCTGCTCTAAATATCTTAACCCCCGTTGCGGCAACCTCTCTTGCGGTATTCATAACCTGCTCCTCGGTCTCGGCGCTGCATGGACCAGCAATTACCAATGGTCTTTTAGCATCTATTCCTGGTAGTAAAATCGATTCGAATTCCATATTTTTAATTATTTGTTATATATTTCTTAATTCTTTTGTGTGCTTCTTGTAGTTTCTCAGCCGATGAACCTAATGATATGCGTACAAAACCCTCACCATTACTCCCAAATATAAAACCTGGAGTAATAAATACTTTTGCATTGTATAGTATATCATTAATAAACTCATCACTACCCTTAGCACCTTCGGGTAGCTTACCCCATACAAACAATCCCGTTTGAGACTTATCGTATCTGCAGTTTAGCAAATCCATAATTTTCTCTGCCCAAACTCGGCGTTCTGCATAAATCTTATTCATATCGGCATGCCACGCGTCGGAGTTATTAAGAGCTGCAATTGTTGCTAATTGCATGGGTTTAAACTGACCGCTATCTATATTACTTTTTGCTTTTAATACCCATTTTACAAATTGAGGGTTTGAAACCAA
>DUUR01000123.1 GCA_012841425.1 Bacteroidales bacterium
GAGAGAGCATTGCTCATCTCAAAGAAAATAATCCAATGGGGTTTTTCCCCGCTGGGGCAGTATCAAATCTATATTTTAAAAAGGGCCGATTTATTATCGAAGATCGTGAATGGCAACCAGCTGTTCTAAAAATCATACAGAAAGCAGGATTTCCTGTTATACCCATTCACATTTCAGGCTATAATAGCACTTCATTCTATCTTTCTAGAATTTTAGGGTGGAAATTTAGAAATCTAAGGCTCTGTCACGAGCTTTATAATAAGAAAGGGAAAGAAATAGTGTTGACTTTTGGTGAACCAATTATGCCCGAAACCATTAAACAATTTAATGGTGATACTCAACAATTAGGTGATTTCCTAAAAAGAACAACATACAAATTAGGTAAAAAATTATAAATATGGCAAAACAATCAATACATCAAGTAAAACAACGTTTTGGCATTATTGGCATCTCACCCGAGTTGGATCGGGCCATAGATATTGCTTTACAGGTATCACCCACCGACCTTTCTGTATTAATAACTGGCGAGAGTGGTGCGGGTAAAGAAAACTTTCCGCAAATAATACATCAATTTAGTAAACGCAAACATGGACCTTATTTCGCTATAAACTGCGGTTCAATTCCAGAAGGCACAATAGACTCAGAGCTATTTGGACACGAAAAAGGTTCTTTTACAGGTGCTACAGGTACAAGAAAAGGTTATTTTGAAGTTTCCACCGGAGGTACACTTTTCTTAGATGAAGTTGGTGAATTGCCCTTACCTACACAAGCTAGACTTCTAAGAGTACTCGAAACCGGTGAATTTATCAAAGTTGGATCCTCTAAAGTCGAAAAAAGTGATGTCAGGTTGGTAGCCGCCACAAACCTCGATTTAATTAAAGCAGTAGAAAAAGGTAAATTCCGTGAGGATCTCTATTTCAGATTAAATACTGTCCCAATCAGGGTGCCACCCCTTAGAGATCGAAAAGAAGACATACCTCTGCTATTCAGGAAATTCACCTCTGATTGTGCTGAGAAGTATATGATGCCACCAATAAATCTTACAGAAGATGCCATTGAATTACTAAAAAACTACAGATGGCCAGGTAATGTACGTCAGCTTAAAAATATAACTGAACAAATATCGATAATTGAGAGGGAAAGAGTTATTAATTCCGATACATTAAAGAAATATCTTCCTCATCACGAAGTAGGAATGCTACCTGTTGCTATATCAAAAATCTATGAGTCAGAAAACAAATCATTTGCCAATGAGCGTGAAATACTATATCAGGTGCTCTTCGATATGAAAAAAGACCTTACAGACCTTAAGCAAGTAGTAAACGACATCATAGATGGCAGCATCCAGCACCAATCTTCAAACGTGGTTCCTGTAAAGTATGAAACATTCACAGATAATATAACCATAAGAGAAACTGTTAATAACGATAACGACAACGATATCCAAGAAGCTACTGAGTATGAAGAAAGTGCACTTTCCATCAGTGAAGTAGAGAAAGATATGATTGCAAAAGCACTAGAACGTCATAACGGCAAGAGAAAAATGGCAGCAAAAGAATTAGGCATTTCAGAAAGAACTCTGTATCGCAAAATTAAGGAATACAATTTATAGTAAAACAGCAACAGATGAGACGCATAAGACAGATATCATTTATCATCCTTTTATTTATAATTACAAGCTCTTGCAGTATCAATTATTCATTCAGAACTGCATCCATAGACTATGAACTTACAAAAACATTATCTATAGCTCACTTCATAAATCAAGCACCATTAGTGTATCCACCTTTGGAGCAAAGGTTCAATGAATCGATGGTTGATATGTTTACCCGGAACACACGCCTTCAATTAGTACAGCAAAATGCAGATATGGAAATCGAAGGTGAGATAGTAGGATATCAATTAACTCCCCTTGCCGTACAACAAGATGCTTTTGCTTCTGAAACTAGACTAACAATGAGTGTTCGAATGCGCTTCAGAAACAACAAGACAAACGAACCTCCTATAGAAGAGACAATTTCAGCTAATAGGACCTTCTCTAGTAATACAGTATTCGACTCAGTTCAAGATGAGCTTGTAAGACAATTAATAGATGAAATAGTAGATCAGATTTTCAATTCCACTATGGCAAATTGGTAGATACAATGAAAAAAACAGAACTATACAAACTCATTGATATTAATACAACTGAAAGCACTCAAAGCTCTCTGGAAGGGAAATCCGCTACAGAAGGCTCTGACATAAAGTTAAGTCAAGAGTTAATAGTTGAGGATTTAGAAGACATTTTAATAGAGTTTCCTTATTTCCAAACTGCAAGGCTTTTGTACACTATACATTTACAAAACAATAATAAAAATCTATTTGTTGAAGAATTAGCTAAGACTGCGGTTTTATGTGCTGATAGAAAGAGATTATTTTATGTTATACAACCTGATAATTATAAAGAATTTATAAAACTTACCGAAAACATATCGGACAATCAAGATAGAACGGAAGAATTACTTGACTCATATTTCAAAACATTTAGCGAAAAGCCTACCGAATTAAGCTTTGCACCTAGCGATTATTTTAGTTATCTCGAATCATTAGGAGATGAATCATCAGATGCAACACTTTATGACAATCAGCTTCAGCACCAAGACATTATTGATGCATTTATTGAAAAGAACGAGTCCGAGCCTTTAAATAAGATACAGTTCGCAAAAAAAACTAGTAATTTTGAGGAACCAACAGAAGATGACAAGAAAGATGATGATAGTGAGTTTCTTACCGAAACGCTTGCTAAAATTTACATCAAGCAGAAGAAATATGACAAAGCACTCGCTATTATTAAGCAATTAAGTTTGAATTACCCAAAAAAAAGTGCTTACTTTGCGGACCAAATTCGTTTTTTGGAATATTTGATAATCAACGACAAAAAAAACAAATAATATTATGTATATTTTCATTACCATTCTTATTCTGCTTGCTTCTATATTAATGATATTTGCCGTTTTGGTTCAAAAATCAAAAGGTGGTGGATTGGCTAGTGGTTTCTCTTCATCTAACCAGATTATGGGAGTAAGAAAAACTACCGACTTTATAGAAAAGTTTACATGGTCATTAGCAGCTGTAGTGATATTACTTAGCATTTTAACTGCAAAATACACTGCTGCTGGCTCCAGCTTGCCACAATCTCAAGTTGAAGTTCAACAACCAGCGCCACTTAGCCCAACTACTGCGCCAGATGTAGCACCATTTACTCCATTAGCTGCACCTGCTGAAGCTACACCAGAAGAATCTCCTACTGAATAATAAATATGAAAAGGTGGAATTTATTTCTAATCTTTCTTCTACCAACTCTATCCTTTGCACAAGGTTTTACCCTCGATACAATAAGAGTTGCTTCGGAAGACAGTAGAAACATTCATAGAAGTACACAGTTAAATCAAACAGAGTTATCTTTAACTAAAGATAACTCTAGTCATTTTATACTCGATCGTACCAAACTCCGCCTAGGCGCTAATATAGGTCTCTCGCTTAGCAAGAACTACACACATCTAGGGGTAGGTCCTCAAATCGGATATCAACTCAACAACTATTTCATGGCAGGTGCTGGTATAAAGTACTATCACATGAAAAGAAATTTATCAAATTACGAAAGAAAAAACAATCTTCTTGGATTCAATCTCTTTGGATATATCTATCCGGTTAGATTCATTACAATATTTGCACAACCAGAGTTAAATTATATCTGGTCAAATATTACATATAATACAGGAGAAAAAGTAACAAATAACGGCATTGCGCCATCTTTGATA
>DUUR01000124.1 GCA_012841425.1 Bacteroidales bacterium
AGGAAACGATTTTCATGGGTCTTAACGTAGTTGTTTATTTTTTCCATTTTAATTTTATGTTTTTAGAATAGTAAATTATTGATTAAGGCAAACATACAAAAAACTATTTTTTTAGCCTCTGGTTAGCTATTCTATTTATAAATTTTATTCAATTAAATTCCCTTTACATTCATCTTGAGGGTATATACAGAAGTTCTTGCGGTAATGAAGAGAACATCTTTGTTTTTACCTCCGAAACATAAATTTGAAGGAGATTCGGGTACGCTAATTTCTTTAATTAATTCACCTTCTGGTGAAAATACCCACACTTTTCCCATTGTTAAATATATATTGCCTTGGTTGTCAATTGCCATGCCATCAGACCCTTCGTTGGCAAATAGTGTTCTGTTTGAGAGAGAGCCATCTTCCATGATATCATATTTCCATATCTTGCGATCGTTAATATCAGCAACATATAATAGTTTGCCGTCGGGCGTACCAACAAGACCGTTTGGCTGAATGTATTTGTCAGAGACTAAAGTAGCTTCGCCTTCGGGTGAGACATAATATACACCACGAGTATCTTGTACTTCGGTGTGGCCCTCTTTCCAATAATGTCTATGATAATATGGGTCGGTAAAATAGATACCTCCATTTGGTAATTCCCAAAGATCATTTGGTCCATTAAGGTGTTTGCCATCAAAATTCTCATATATAACTCTATACTCTTTATTGTCATTAAAAGCTATAATACGATTAAACTCATCGGCGCATGATAACAACTCGTCTTTTGCATTAAAGTACATGCCATTTGAGCGTTCTGTGCCCTCTAGCCATAGTGAAACACCTTTTCCCTCTTCCCACACATAAATCTTATCGTTTGGCTGATCGGTAAAATACACTATGCCATCTGAGTTAGCAGTAGAGCCTTCTGTGAAAGAATAGCCTGTTTCTACTTTCTCTATTTCTGCATCTTTTGCAATTATATCTTTATCTGAATTATTGTTGTTTTGTGCACACATTACAGTAATTGTTAATAATGTAAATAGTAATGAAATGAAAGTTAGCTTTTTCATATTATGTTCTTATGAATCATTTAATTGATTGTGATTATATTTAAACTATAGGTCGTTGGTAGCCTTTGCGATATGGTCTGGCAAGATGTTTTTGTGCTTCGGGGTGTCCAGTGAGTATGGATTTTCCGTCCCATCTAAGTTTGCTTTCGGTTTCGTAAGCAATCATTGCCAACTGTACTGCAGTAGTGGAGTTGTGACCATCTTCTGTGTTGCAGCTAATCAGGCTTTTATTATCAGCCTTTACTGCATTTATAAATTCAGCTACATGCTTTTCTTGCATATCTGGGGTGGGAATATCTATTATAGATTGTTCTGTATCGCGGGTTTTTAATACTATTCTGTTATCTGAGGCAAATAGTGTTCCCTTATCACCATAAAAGAATACTCCATTATTATATTCAGAATTTAGATCTCCTGTTCCCCACATTCTGTGCTCCCAAACAACAGGAATACCATCAAATTGCATTGTTGCATTGAGGGTGTCTGGCGTGGTTATTTTATCTTTAAGTACAAATATACCTCCTGAGGCTTCAACAATTTCGGGCATGTTGAATCCCATTATAGTTCTGATTATATCGATATTGTGAATGCCCCAGTCGACTAAATGCCCATTGCCATATTCTTTTTCTAATCTCCATGGGCCGTGCCCTATTGCTGGGCTGTAAGGCAGCATTGGTGCTGGACCACACCACGCATCCCAATCGAGTGACGCTGGTGGTGTTTGCGGAGTTGTATCGTGCGTGCTGGCATTAAAATGGATATTTGCTCCAATCTGATATATTTTTCCTATTTGCCCTTCTTCTATGATCTGTTTTGCTTTTTTAAAAGCTTGATTTTGTCTTCTTTGAAACCCAATCTGTACAATATTTCCTGCCTTCTTAGCAGCATTTACCATTGCTCTGCCCTCATCTACGTCATACGCAAGTGGCTTTTCGCAATAAATAGGCAATCCTTTCTCACAGGCATCAATAAACTGTAATGCGTGCCAATGGGGTGGGGTGCCAATAATAACTGCTTCAAGATCTGTTGTGTTTAGTAAGTCCTTATAGTCTTTAAAGCCTTTTGGTTTAGTGCCTTGCAGATTAGTTAGCTCATTAATACTATTATTTAGATGGTTGGAGTCTACATCGGCAACTGCAAT
>DUUR01000125.1 GCA_012841425.1 Bacteroidales bacterium
ATGATTAAATAAATGCGCTGTGATGATTAAATAAACACGCTGTGATAATTGAATACAAACGCAATGATTACAATGTATTATTTTTTTGTGAAAACGGAAGCCTTTTCGCCAGGTACTCCAAACTTTTTAGCAGAATGTTTGTCGATAGCCACCTTCCATATTTTCACATTATTAACCGAAGGATCTGAGTAGTTGAACTCTCTAGAGGAATACTGGCTCATAATTATATTTAGAGCTTTCACCTTTTCGTCAAAATCCTCTTCAAAAACTACTTTCCCGTGACAAATAGCACTTTCGCATCTCATCCTGTAACTACACGCCACCTCCTCATTTTGCCATACCAGTTTTGTGTTGCTACAAAAAGTAATACAAACATTAGGATTCACTTCAAGCATCGAAACAGAACTTCCCTCTTGCGCAGAATGTAGATATATAACACCCTCTTTATAACCAAAGTTCATAGGTAGCACGTAAGGCACCCCACTGCTGTCAACCATACCAACATTGCAGATATCGCAAGATTTAATTATCTCTTCAACGCTACTAAGGTCACTAACTGAAACAGTTCTCATAAATATATTTCACTTATGTTTTTATAAACTCAAGCCACAGCAACTGTAAATTATGTAAATTAACCACTGTAAACTAGAATCACAAAGATAACAAAAAAGGAAAACCTCGTAAGATCTTCCTTTTCTATATATATTCAATAATGCTTAATAAGCAGCACTATTTTACTTTATCAACTATAGCTTTAAATGCCTCTGGATGATTCATTGCCAAGTCGGCTAGAACCTTACGGTTGATATCAATTCCATTTTTGTGTAGAGCACCCATTAGACGAGAATAAGTTGTTCCGTTTTCTCTAGCTGCTGCATTAATACGTTGAATCCACAATGAGCGGAAATTACGTTTTTTGTTTTTTCTATCACGATAGGCGTAGGTGAGACCCTTTTCCCACGTGTTTTTGGCTACTGTCCACACATTCTTACGTGCACCGTAATAGCCTCTGGTAAGTTTTAGAACTTTTTTTCTCCTATTGCGCGAAGCAACATGATTTACTGATCTTGGCATAATGTTTACTTGTTTTGAATGATAGCGTCCCTGTCTAGCAGAGCTCTTTGTGGCATATACATCCTGTTAATAAATCTTCTTTGGAAATTTTGTGCGTAAGTTATTTCAACTTCAATAGAGACTTGATGTTGTTAACATCAGCTTTATCAACATAACCCGTTTTAGTAAGATTTCTCTTACGTTTTTTAGTTTTCTTAGTCAAAATGTGACTTTTAAACGCATGTTTCCTCTTGATTTTTCCTGTTCCGGTAAGGGCGAACCTCTTTTTGGCACCGGAATTAGTCTTCATTTTAGGCATTTTGCTGTCTTAAATTATTTGTAATGAATATTTCTATATTTCGTTCACTGTTAGTCAGTACGAAAAAGTTTGCAAAAGTAACGAAATTATTTCCGTTATGCAAATTATTAGTGAATTTATGAGTGAGTGATAGAAATTTAACTTTCTTTCTTTGTACTTGAAGGACTTTTCTTGGGTGAAAGCATAACAGACATTCTTTTTCCTTCCATTATGGGCATGCTTTCAACTTTTGCATACTCCTCGAGGTCGTTTGCAAAACGCAACAGAAGCACTTCACCCTGTTCCTTAAACAGAATAGATCGTCCTCTGAAGAAAACAAAAGCCTTTACTTTTGAGCCTTCTTTCAAGAAATTTATGGCATGTTTTAATTTAAAGTTATAATCATGATCGTCAGTTTGTGGTCCGAAACGAATTTCCTTTACTGTAACTTTTACCGCTTTTGCTTTCAGCTCTTTCTGTTTTTTCTTTTGCTGATACACAAACTTCTTATAATCAATAATTCTACAAACTGGAGGATTGGCCATTGGAGCAATCTCTACCAAGTCAAGACCTTGATCATCGGCAATACGCAATGCTTCTCTAGTTGAATAAACTCCCTCAGTCACATTCTCGCCAACAAGGCGTACTTCTGGGACTCTGATTCGGTCATTAATTCTGTGTTGTTCTCTTGAGCTTTTTCCCATTCAAATACTTTTAATTTTTTCTATTATTTATTTTTATTGTTAATATTGTTTTTTAAACCCTTCCGGCGTTCATCATTTCTTTCTGCTCATGCAGAATGTTCTCTGCAAATGTATGCAATTTTACTATACCTTTATCTTCTCCGCCCTGTTTTCTTACCGAAACTTCCTCATTTTCCGCTTCTTTCTCTCCAACGATAAGTAGGTAAGGAATACGTTTTAATTCATTATCTCTAATTTTACGACCCACTTTCTCATTACGGTCGTCTACTTCGGCCCGGATATCAAATTTCTTTAATTCTTTAACAATGCTATGTGCATAATCGTTGAATTTCTCACTCACAGGCAACACCACCGCTTGTGTAGGAGCCAGCCATAACGGAAATTTACCAGCAGTATGTTCAATAAGCAATGCAACAAAACGTTCCATAGAACCAAAAGGTGCTCTGTGAATCATTACAGGACGGTGCTTTTGATTATCAGCACCCGTATACTCAAGCTCAAAACGTTCGGGAAGGTTGTAGTCAACCTGAATTGTACCCAGCTGCCAACGACGACCAAGAGCATCCTTAACCATAAAGTCGAGCTTAGGACCATAAAAAGCAGCTTCACCAAGTTCAATCTTAGTTTTCAAACCTTTTTCCTCACACGCTTCAATAATTGCACGCTCGGCCTTCTCCCAGTTTTCGTCCGAACCAATATACTTCTCCCTATTATTAGGATCACGTAATGATATCTGCGCCTCGAAGTTCTCGAAGTTCAATGCTTTAAAGATAATAAAAATAATATCAACCACCTTAAGAAACTCACCTTTTACTTGGTCTGGTGTACAGAAAATATGCGCATCATCTTGAGTAAAACCTCTCACACGCGTTAGCCCATGTAGCTCACCACTCTGTTCGTAGCGATATACAGTACCAAATTCTGCAAGTCGCAAAGGAAGATCTTTATAAGAGTGAGGAAAAGACTTGTAAATCTCACAGTGATGAGGGCAGTTCATTGGCCTCAGAAGAAATTCCTCCCCCTCCTCGGGTGTCTTTATAGGTTTAAATGAATCCTCTCCATATTTTGCATAATGTCCCGAAGTAACATAAAGTTGCTTATGTCCGATATGCGGAGTCATTACTTGTTGATAATCGAACTCTAATTGTATCCTCTTCAGAAAATCCTCGAGTTTCAAACGTAGCTGAGTACCTTTTGGCAGCCATAAAGGCAAGCCCGACCCAACAGTTTGTGAGAAAGTAAACAGTTGAAGCTCCTTTCCAATTTTTCTATGATCACGTTTTTTAGCCTCTTCAAGTAAAACTAAATACTCATCAAGCATCTTCTTCTTAGGAAATGTAATTCCGTACAACCTAGTTAGCTGTGGGCGTTTCTCGTCTCCACGCCAGTAGGCACCAGCAGAAGATAATATCTTCACCGCCCTTATATATGACGTGTTTGGCACGTGTGGACCACGAC
>DUUR01000126.1 GCA_012841425.1 Bacteroidales bacterium
AGAAAACTTCAGTTGATGATGTATCTAAAGCTATTGCAGCAGTGGGACATGATACAGAAAAGTTTAAAGCGGATGACTCGGTCTATAATGCTTTACCGGCATGTTGTTTTTATAGAGATTAGTAATTTTAATTTAAGTACATATTCAGTTAAATTTTTAATCACAGAAAACAATTAAAAAAAGTTTATTGTTATAGTTATCTGCAAAATGATTTTTAAGTCATTTTATACATTTTAGATACATTACATTAATAACAATAACTTTTTTTAAATATGTGTGGAATTGTAGGATACATAGGGAACAAACAGGCTTATCCAATTCTTATAAAAGGATTACAACGACTAGAATATAGGGGGTATGATAGTGCGGGTATTGCATTGATAAATGATAATGACAATCTAAATCTATATAAATCGAAAGGCAAAGTTGCAGATTTAATTCATTTTGCCGAGAAGAATGATGTATCGGGTACAATTGGCATAGCACATACACGTTGGGCAACCCATGGTGAACCAAATCAAGTAAATGCTCATCCACACTATTCGCAGTCGGAAGAACTGGTTATTATTCATAATGGTATTATCGAAAATTATGCAGTACTAAAGAAAGGATTACAGAAGCATGGTTACACATTTCAGAGTGAAACAGACACAGAGGTTCTTGTTCAACTTATTGAGTTTGTGAAGAAATCAAACAATATATGTCTCTCCGAAGCAGTTCAACTCGCGCTTAATGAAGTGGTAGGTGCATATGCAATTGCAATTATTGAAAAAGGAAACCCCAATTGTATTGTTGCAGCACGAAAAGGCAGCCCTTTGGTTATTGGAATTGGCGAGAATGAATATTTCTTAGCATCTGATGCAACTCCTATAATTGAACATACCAATAAAGTTATCTATATAGATGATGAAGATATTGTAACAATAGAAAGAGATAAAAATTTAACTATTAAAACAATTGCTAATGTTGAGAAAACACCTGAAATTAAGAAACTTGAAATGACAATTAGCCAGCTCGAGAAAAATGGCTATCCTCATTTTATGCTGAAGGAGATATTTGAGCAACCCCAAACACTTGCCAACAGCATGAAAGGCCGAGTAAATATTGATGCAAACAATATTACACTTGCTGGATTTATAGATAACAAGGATAGATTTTTAAATGCAAAACGAATTATTATTACTGCATGCGGTACATCGTGGCACTCAGCAAATATAGGGATGTATGTAATTGAGCAGTTTGCACGTATCCCAGTTGAAGTGGAGTATTCATCGGAGTTTAGATACCGCAATCCCGTTATTTATAAAGATGATATAGTAATTGCTATTTCACAATCGGGAGAAACTGCAGATACCCTAGCAGCTGTAGAGCTTGCAAAAAAAGAGGGTGCATTTATATTTGGTATTTGTAATGTTATAGGATCGTCGATTCCAAGAAATAGCAACTCGGGGTGCTACACTCATGTGGGCCCAGAAATAGGTGTTGCCTCAACTAAAGCTTTTACGGCTCAGGTAACTGTTTTAACGATGTTAGCATTGATGATAGGAAAAGAAAAAGGAACAATAAGTGATGAAATTTATCTTAAGATTATTAGAGAATTGCATCAAATTCCGAATAAAATATCGTCAATATTGAAAAAGAACAACGAAATTGCAGAGTTGGCAAAAACTTTCACATATGCACAAAATTTCATCTACTTAGGAAGAGGATATAATTTCCCGGTTGCCTTAGAAGGTGCTTTAAAGCTAAAAGAAATATCTTATATACACGCAGAGGGCTACCCTGCTGCTGAAATGAAGCATGGTCCGATAGCTCTAATTAGTCAGGAGATGCCCGTTGTAACCATTGCAACTCATTCTTCAACATATGATAAGGTTATCAGTAATATACAGGAGATTAAAGCCAGAAAGGGCAAGATTATCTCAATTATAACTGAGGGAGATAATACTGTAAGAGACCTATCACATTTTGCAATTGAAGTGCCCCACACTGAGGAATGTTTGGCTCCATTATTAACTGTGATTCCTTTACAATTACTTGCATACCATATTGCTGTTGAAAAAGGATGCAATGTAGATCAACCTAGAAATTTAGCAAAATCTGTTACTGTAGAATAAATTTGGTGTATTTAAATTAATTCACATATCTTTGTAGATAAACATTTAAGATAGTTTAAATATAAATTCAACTAACGACTATGAAAAAGATTAATCTAATTCTTATTTTCTTCATGATTGGATTTACTCTGATGAGTAAACCACAGTTACCTGAAATTCTAAGTGATGGAATGGTTTTACAGCAGAAGAGTACAGTAAAAATATGGGGAAAGTCTGATGCTGGTAAAACTGTTAGTATTAGCACATCATGGGGTGTTGAAAACAAAAGTGCAATTGCAGATAATAATGGCAACTGGTTAGTGATGATTGAAACACCTGAGGCCAGTTTTACTCCCTATTCAATTACAATATCTGATGGTGAAGAAGTTGTTCTGAATAATATACTAATTGGAGAAGTGTGGCTAGCTTCTGGGCAGAGCAATATGGAGATGCCTTTGAATGGATTTTGGAATAATCCTATTAAGGATGCAAATGATGTTATATTGAATGCCGGTCAATATCCCGCAATAAGATTTGTAACCATTGAAAAAGCTCAATCTTTTGAACCTTTGGAAACAGCAAAAGGAAAATGGCAGGTATCCAATCCGGAAAATGCTCCTCAATTTAGTGCTACTGCATTCTTTTTTGCAGAGACATTGCACAAAGCACTTAATGTGCCAGTTGGTATTATAGTTTCTGCTTGGGGAGGATCGAAAGTGGAGGCATGGACCAATAGGGAGATATTAAACACTTACGATGATGTTGATCTTGATGAAGAGACTGTAAACAAACTACATCCTATGTCGCGACCTTTATTAATGTATAATGGCATGATTCATCCAATTACAAATTACAAAGTGAATGGTTTTATTTGGTATCAGGGTGAGTCTAATATTGGAGCGCATGAAGTTTATCCTGATAGACTGAATAATATGGTAACCTTATGGCGTGAGCTATGGGAAGATTCTGATATACCCTTTTACTATGCTGAAATAGCACCTTTTGAGTACGGTGAAGGTGATTGGGCTGCTTATCTTAGAGAAGCACAGTTTGATGCACAGAAATTAATTAAAAACAGTGGTATGATATCGACCAATGATTTGGTTGAAGAGTATGAGAAACACAATATTCATCCTCGCAATAAAACTGATGTAGGAAAAAGACTTGCATACATGGCACTAAACCGCAATTACAACTTTAGTCAAGTTGAAGCACATGGTCCTGAGTTTGCATCAATGGAAATAATTGACAATAAAGCAATTATTTCTTTCGACCATGCTCATAACGGCTTTAACAGGTTTGATGATATAGTAGGTTTTGAAATAGCTGGAGAAGATGGCGTATTTGTTCCCGCTAAAGCAAGAGTAAATCATTTGAAAGTTGAAGTTTATAATGAAAATATAAATAAACCAACAGCCGTAAGATATTGCTATAGAAATTTCATGATAGGTAATTTAGCAAACACACGCAATCTTCCTGTTGTACCATTTAGAAGCGACAGGGCTGTTAATTGAGTCAATATCATATAATTGAGCATGAATTCGGGATATATAATCAAA
>DUUR01000127.1 GCA_012841425.1 Bacteroidales bacterium
GCAATAACATTATTATCATCCATTTCAATAACCCGGTCGTAATCTGCCATAGCTCCACGAAGATCGTTCAGGTAATATTTAATTAAACCTCTATTTATATAATTCCCTTCAATATAAGGATCCAGGCGAATTGCCTCATCCAAATCGGCAAGTGCCGTATTATACTTTTTTTGCTGAAAATAAAGCAGCCCTCGTGCAGAAAAAGAATGAGAAGTATAAGGATCAATTTCTATGGCTTTGTTTAAATCTATCATAGCATTTGTTGTATCCTCCATAACAAGATACATGTTTGCTCGCGACAAATATCCCGGTGTATAATCTGGAAAGCGACGTAGCAGCACATCAAAGAATTTTTCCGCAACATCGTAGTGCTCCATCTCAACATTCACTATCCCCATATTTACAAGAGTGAGCCTATCCTCAGGATAGAATTCAAGGCTTCTTTGATAGTCGGTTGCTGCCAATTCATACTTCTCCTGATTTTGTCTTGCAGCACCCCTAAGCTGATAAGCTGAAGTGTAATATGGATTGCGCATAAGGCATTCCGATGCATCCTCTTCTGCCCCTTTAAAATCATCGAGCATAAATTTAGAAACGGCCCTAAAATAGTATGGCTCGGCAAGGTATGGCTTAGCGGTAATTACCTGATTAAAATACTGTATAGCCAGCACATAATCCTCAAAATAGAGAGCATTCTTACCAATTATCATTACCCGATCGGTATCAACCTGTGAGTATGAATTGAGAGAGATAAAAAATAATATAAGTGCAGTAATAAATTGTTTCATCTTTAATTGTTTGGGTGTGCTAATATATAATATTTTCGGCAATATATTCGATATTACATACTATTAAGAGCCAGAATTTCACTTTTCGTTTAATTTCAACACCCTAATTCCTTTTTCAATCTCTTCAATAGTTACTCTAACACAATTCTCTGGCAGTAAAGACTCAACAATTTCGGGCCACTCTATAAAGCATAGGTTGCCACTATAGAAATAGTCTTCATACCCAAAATCAAACGCCTCCTCAAGTTTGTTTATTCGGTAGAAATCGAAGTGATAAATTGACTCCCCCTCTCTATCTTTATATTCATTAATTATGGCAAAAGTGGGACTCGTTACAGATTCCTTCACACCAAGTTCTTCACAAATTGCTTTTATGAGTGTTGTCTTGCCAGCACCCATAGAACCCTGAAACGCAAAAACCTTGTTATCTCCCATAAAGTCTATAAACTGCTTGGCAGCTTGCTTTACCCCGCTCTTGTTCTCAATTACTATCTGCATACTATTTTATTTATTCTTTTTTGGCGTAAGTGAAATTAATGGCACCATCATCTCTTCCATAGAAATACCCCCGTGTTGGTAAGTATCCTCAAAAATATTCAAAAAATGGTTGTAGTTGTTCTGATAAAGAAAAAAATCTCTGTTTTGCGCAAAAATATACCTTGTACTTATATTTGGTGAAGGCAGACCATAGTTGTTGGGATTAATAATGTCGAACACCATTTTTGGGTCATATGCAAGACTCCTCCCAAGTTTATATCGCAAGTTGCTGTTTGTTTCGCTATCACCTTTAATTTTCAGACCTCTCTTTACCCTTATCGAGCCATGGTCGGAAGTAAGAATTACGCGACTACCATCCTCTGCAATTTTCTTAAGCAACTTATTAATAGGCGAATGAGTAAACCATGTTCTTGTTAGCGATCGGTAAGCATAATCATCAGAAGCCAATTCACGAATAGTCTTAGACTCCGTTCCAGCGTGTGAGAGCATATCAATAAAATTAAAAACCATTACATTCAGCAAGTTTTTATCAAGCTCACTAAAACGATCAATCACCCTATCTGCCTCACTATTTGTATTTAACTTATGATACGAAAAAGCAATATCCTTGCCCCATCTCGATAAAAGTAAGTTAATTAATTCCTCCTCATGATCATTTTTGCCCCTACTGTCTGTTTCATCCACCCAGAGATTAGGATAATCCTTCAGAATCTGAGAAGGCATTAACCCCGAGAACAGAGCATTGCGAGAGTAAGGAGTGGCAGTTGGCAAAATGCTAAAATAAAGATCCTCATTAAAATCAAAATGCTCAGAAACAATATCCTTAACCATCTCCCACTGGTCGAGTCTAAAATTATCAATCAGAATAAAATAAAGCTTCTCGCCATTATCTATTATTGGTAGAACATACCCCTTAAACAGGTTGTGGCTCATTACAGGCCCTTCGGATTGTTTGTTTAAAGTAGCCTTGTTCTTAGAAATCCAGTTGATATAATTTTTACTTACAAGCCTAGCAAAAGAAACATTAGCATCCTCTTTTTGATTTTCAAGCATCACCCTTAAAGTAGCGTCAGACTTCTCAAGCTCAAGCTCCCATCGCACAAGCTTAAGATACACCCTCTTCCAGTCGGCCGCACTATAACAACTACCTATCTCTCTATTAAGATTATTATACTCTTCGCTATAATTATTTAAAAGCGTCTCGTTAACCAATCTTCTTTTATCGAGTATTTTTTTTATCGTTAAAAGCACCTGATTTGGGTTGACCGGTTTAATCAGATAATCGGTTATCTTTCTCCCAATTGCTTGGTTCATAATACCCTCATCCTCACTTTTTGTAATCATTACAACCGGAACATCGGGCGAATCCTTTTTAAGCTCCACAAGAGTTTCCAAGCCCGAGAGACCAGGCATATGCTCATCAAGAAAGATAATATCATAGTTGACAGACCTGCACATTTCAATAGCATCGTGCCCATTAGTTGCGCACACAGTTGTGTACCCCTTCTCTGCCAGAAAAAGTATATGAGGTTTAAGAAGATCAATCTCATCGTCTACCCAGAGAAAATGTGCTTTACTCATAATTTTAGATACAAAAATATGCAATTAGTACCTATATCACAATGTTTAGCACTAATAATATAGTCTTGCTTTATTCTGACTATAGGCTTATATCAGTGGGACCAAGTCCTGACTCTATTCGGTTATTTACGAGGATTAACCGAACGAGGTACGGAGGAAGTAGGGAGAAGGGCTGGGGGAAGTGTGGATAATGTAAAATAAAAAAAGCGACCCAAAGGCCGCTTTGAATGTCTTCACAACGATAGGTGTTCAGACTTTTGGCGTGGGTTAGTTGTTGTTGGTATCAAAGATACTGTTTATTGATTTTTTTAATGTTTGTTAATATAGAATTGTGTTTTTGTAGAAAAGAAATGCTTTTCGTGATGCGGGCAGGGTTGAGACCTGTTCTAACTGCGGAAGGCATTTTTACTTTGTAGGGTTGATCACGTGCACATGTTCGGCTCCATTTCTTACCGTTGTTGTTAGTAATAATGATACTATTTATTGAAAGCATCCCCGCCGCCCCCCCCTAAGTTTTTCTTTTTCGACCGCGATTATTGATGTTTTTTTAAGGCCTCAGATAATTCTATCGGGACCCGATCTGCGAAAAGAGCGTTAAGTTTGATTTGCTGTTTGAGCAAAGCGAGTTCAAATCAAATAGCTCTTAAGCAGCAAGCGGGTGATATAATTATCGCAGCCGTAAAAATATCAATAATCCAGAAAAAGAAAAACGCTTAAA
>DUUR01000128.1 GCA_012841425.1 Bacteroidales bacterium
TGATGTTGGTTACTGCTCCGGTTTTCTCGTTAGAGAATTTAGTTCTCAAAGCTGTTACCACCACTTCTCCCAAAGCAACTGTTTCTTCTTGCAAAAACACATTATGTGAATAGTTTTCGCCAAGACTTAGTGTAATGCCCTCAGTGGTATTATCCCCATATCCAATATAGGTTATTTCAACTGTATAAGGACCGCCAACACGCATACCATTGAGGTTGTAGCGTCCTTCCATATTTGTTACAGTGCCGTAGGTTGTACCCGATGAAGTATGTGTTGCAATCACCGTGGCACCAATTACTGCACCATCAACATCCGTAACTCGTCCGCTCATGCTGGAAGTAGTTACCTGTGCTTGTATCATAGTAGCCATCATTAGAAATAATGCTACAGATATAAACCTTAATTTTCTTACCATAGTTTCTAGTCTTAACTTGAATTTGTAAAAGTTTTAATGAAAATCAGTACAAAAATACTATTAAAATATGATAACCGTGTTAAGAAAATGTTACAATTTATTAGAGTTAAAAGGTTATAAGTATTGTAAATCAATTAGTTTAATGCAAAATACAACGATTTTTAAACAAATTGCATCAAATAGTAAAGCTTTTAGGTTTAAAGCAATACAAATGAAATAGAAAAAGCGTATAACTTTCAATTTATCACTTCAAGTTATACGCCTTTATAAGACATTTATTTTATCTATGTGCTAATTACATCATTCCGCCCATTCCGCCCATTCCACCTGCTGGCATTTGAGGAGCCGGGTTATCTTCTTTTTTATCTGTAATTACACACTCTGTTGTTAAGAACATTCCGGCAATAGAAGCAGCATTTTCTAATGCAACACGAGCTACCTTTGTAGGATCTATCACACCAGCTTCATACAGATCTTCATATGTATCAGTAGAAGCGTTGTAACCGTAAGACTCTGCTGATTCGCGTACTTTCTGTACAACTACTGCACCTTCTTTACCTGCATTAGCTACTATCTGACGTAGAGGCTCTTCAATTGCACGCTTAACGATTTCGATACCAGTAGTTTCGTCGTCATTTATACCCTTAAGGTCTTCAAGAACTTTAATTGCACGGATATAACCGATACCACCTCCTGGTATAGTACCTTCCTCAACAGCAGCACGAGTTGCAGATAGAGCATCCTGAACACGATCTTTCTTCTCTTTCATTTCTACTTCTGAGTTTGCACCTACATAAAGCACTGCAACGCCTCCAGCTAATTTAGCCAAACGCTCCTGAAGTTTCTCACGATCGTAGTCTGAAGTAGTTTTTTCTATTTGAGCACGAATTTGTCCGATACGGTTCTCGATGGTTTCTTTTTCACCAACACCATTTACTATTGTAGTATTGTCTTTGTCAATTGTAACTTTTTCGGCAGACCCTAGCATCTCAAGCTCTGCATTTTCGAGCGATAGTCCTTTTTCTTCTGAAATAACTACACCACCTGTAAGTACCGCAATATCCTCGAGCATCTCTTTTCTGCGATCTCCAAATCCTGGAGCTTTAACTGCAGCAATTTTAAGAGAGCCACGCAAGCGGTTAACCACAAGAGTAGTAAGTGCTTCTGAATCGATATCTTCTGCAATAATTAATAGGGGCTTACCACTTTGAATTCCTTTTTCTAGAATTGGCAATAGGTCTTTGATTGCTGAAATTTTCTTATCGTAAATTAAGATAAGTGGGCTTTCGAAATCAACTTTCATAGCCTCGGTGTCAGTTACAAAGTATGGAGAGATATATCCACGATCAAACTGCATACCTTCTACTACATCAACGTAAGTATCGGTTCCTTTAGACTCTTCAACGGTAATTACACCCTCTTTACTTACTTTCTGCATTGCTTCGGCAATAAGCTTACCAATGGTTTCGTCGCCATTAGCAGAAATCTTAGCTACGTTCTCAATCTTTTTAAGATCGCCACCAACTTCTAGAGCTTGCTCTTTAAGGTTAGAAACAACTTTTTCTACTGCTTTATCAATTCCACGTTTTAGATCCATTGGATTAGCTCCAGCGGTAACGTTTTTTAGGCCTACACCAATAATTGACTGTGCAAGAACTGTAGCTGTAGTTGTTCCGTCACCTGCATCATCATTTGTTTTAGATGCTACCTCTTTTACAAGCTGAGCACCCATATTTTTAAATGAGTCTTCAAGTTCAATCTCTTTTGCTACCGTTACACCATCTTTTGTAATTTGAGGTGCACCATAAGTTTTATCAATAATTACATTGCGCCCTTTAGGACCAAGCGTAATTTTTACAGCATCTGCCAGTTCGTCCACACCTTTTTTTAGGAGGTCGCGGGCTTCCATATTGAATTTAATTTCTTTAGCCATATTTTTATTTTAATTAATTGATTGTTTTAGATTTATAGATGATTAAAATTAGATTTCAACTTATGAGAGAATTGCTAGAATATCTGATTGGCGCATTATAAGCAGCTTCTCACCATCTATTTCAATTTCAGTGCCTGCATATTTACCATACAACACTTGTTCGCCCTCTTTAACCACCATCTCTTCATCTTTTGTGCCTTTCCCTACAGCTATAACTTCACCTTTTAATGGTTTCTCTTTAGCTGTATCTGGAATGATAATTCCACTTACTGTTTTCTCTTCTGCAGCTGCTGGCTTTACCAGCACTCTGTCTGCCAATGGTTTAATGTTCATACTACTAAATTTGATTTTAATATAATTAATATAAGTTTTTTTATTAGCTATTAGAACAACTGCTAATTCTGTGCCAAAAATTAAACTAACACAAAACTGACAAGGCGACTGTCAAAATTTCAGTCTGTGGAATCATACCACTCAAATTCACAAAAACTATGTATTGATATGATTAATCCAAAAAAAAGTCTATTTTTACATTTTAATAAAATGAACCACTATGGATGAGAAATTTATCACTGTCAAAACGTTCGCTTTCCCTGCAGATGTTACCATGGTACAGTCGTTCATGGAAATGAAGGGCATTGAAACATATATGAAAAATCTTGTTTCTAACAGACTGGCATATTCTTTTGGTGATATTGAAATGCAGGTAAAATTGTCAGATTATGAAGCTGCAAAAGAAGCGCTGATAGAAGGTGGTTTTGCACTACCAGAGGATTTTGAAAGTATAAATCAGTAATTAGGAATGCTAGAAGATTCAGGTAGAAATAAATATAAATATATCCTTGTTGGTTTAATTATCTTACTGGGATTATTAATCTTCAAATACACTCGCCCATACATGAGTGGGTTTCTTGGTGCCGCTACCCTCTATATAATTGTAGTTGAACAGCACAGGTATCTGGTCAACAAATTAAAGCTAAAAAAAGGGTTAAGTGCCATTTTAATTGTGTTGGTAGTTTTAATCTTCATTCTCCTTCCACTAACGGGACTCACATTTCTGGTAATAGACACCTTCTCTGGAATTTCTATTAATCCAGAAGCAATACTTGGAAATATTAATGATTTCATACATTCAATAGAAGAGAAAATAGGTTTTAACCTCTTTACGCCCGAAAACTTGTCGGTTTTACCACGTGCTGGAACAAATATATTACAGATACTTGGAAATAGTATATACTCGTTTGTTATTAATATTGTTGTTATTCTTTTTGTTCTTTACTATATGCTATATAGCAATAAAGATTTTGAAAGTGCAATTCGCGAGATACTACCATTTAAAGAAGAGAATAAGCAAATTTTAGCCGAAGAGACCAAGCTAATTATTCAAGCAAATGCAATTGGTATTCCATTAATGGCCATTATTCAAGGCTTCTTTGCATATTTGGGGTACCTCTTTTTTGGGATAGATGGTGCACTTCTTTATGCAATTTTAACTGCTTTCGCAACCATTATACCACTTGTAGGAACAATGATAGTATGGGTTCCATTGGGTATAAGCTTACTTATTGGAGGTGATTTCGTAAATGGCATCGGAATACTTGTTTATGGTATGTTTATTATTGGAGGTGTTGATAATGTGGCTCGTTTACTTTTACAGAAAAAGCTTGCAGATATTCACCCTTTAATTACTGTGTTTGGTGTATTGATTGGTATTCCGATATTTGGCTTCTGGGGAGTTATATTTGGACCTCTACTACTCTCGCTATTTATTCTTTTCTTTAATATGTACAGACACGAATATGTATCGGGATCAAGGGCTGAACCTAGAGTTACTACTCGTTCTAAAGCTAAGAAGCTTAGTATTTCAAGTTATAATCCTACTAAAATAAAATACAAAAAACTAAACATTAAAGTAAA
>DUUR01000129.1 GCA_012841425.1 Bacteroidales bacterium
ACAGCAATATCACCTATTGATGGGAGATACAGAGAAAAAATCACAGATCTGTTTCCTTTCTTTTCAGAGTATGCACTTATTAAGTATAGGGTGCAGGTGGAGATTGAATATTTTATAGCTTTATGTAACGAACCTTCAGTTGTGTCGCTGCAAGGGATAGATGAAAATAAGCTTAACAGGCTCAGGGGGATTTACTTGGGCTTTGACGAGGATGATGCACAAGACATTAAGGAGATTGAGGCAGTAACTAATCATGATGTTAAGGCAGTAGAGTATTTCCTGAAAGAGAAGTTTGATGCTATCAACTTATCGGAATACAAAGAGTTTATTCATTTTGGATTAACATCGCAAGATATAAATAATACAGCAACTCCTATGATGTGGAGGGATGCACTTAATTTGGTGTATATACCAGAGGTGGAGAAGTTGATTTCGTTAATTGATAGCCTTGCCGATGAGTGGGAAGATATTCCTATGTTGGCTCGCACGCACGGTCAACCTGCTTCTCCAACTCGTTTAGGAAAAGAGCTGAAGGTTTTTACGTACAGATTGTCTAATCAGCTTGAGGTACTAAGGCATATACCTGCCAAAGCTAAGTTTGGTGGTGCTACTGGCAATTTTAATGCTCATAAAGTTGCATACCCTGATGCTGATTGGAAATTATTTGGAAATAACTTCCTTTTAAATAGCCTTAATTTGGTGCGTGAAGAGTATACTACTCAGATATCTAATTACGATGCTTTTGCTGCTTCTTTTGATGCTATGAAGCGTATTCATAATATTCTTATTGATTTCTGCAGAGATGTATGGCAATATATATCTATGGAGTATTTTAAACAGAAGATTAAGGAGGGCGAGGTGGGCTCGTCGGCAATGCCTCATAAGGTTAATCCTATCGATTTTGAGAATGCCGAGGGTAATTTGGGTATAGCCAATGCTTTGTTGGAGCATCTGGCTTCTAAGCTACCTATTTCGAGGTTGCAGAGAGATTTAACCGATTCTACTGTGATTAGAAATATTGGTGTGCCAGTAGCTCATGGATTAATTGCAATTAAAAGTTCAACAAAAGGGATGCTTAAATTGTTATTAAACTTAGAGGCGATAGATAGGGATTTGGAGAACAACTGGGCAGTGGTTGCTGAGGGTATACAAACAGTTTTGAGGCGCGAGGGTTATCCAAAACCATATGAAGCACTAAAGGATCTGACACGTACTAATGAGCATATTACTAGTGATAGTATATCTAAATTTATTGATGGATTGGATGTGAGCGATTTGGTGAAAAAAGAACTTAAAGCAATAACTCCTCAATCATATACTGGTATATAATTTCTGTACATTAATGAACCGTAATTTTTAATAAATAAATAGTGAGTCGGTGATTATTTGATTTATTTCCGACATGTGTTTTAGCTTAGTTAAAAAAACCGTGAGGTTTAATTATAAAACAAAAAAGTAAATGCAATAATGACAACAAACAACGAAGAATCGCGCCCGAAGAAAAGTTTTTATAGCGCAGAGAATGAGAGACACTCTTCAAGAACACAAAGAGATGGGTACAATTCAGAGAGGTCGGACAGACCAGATAGGTCGTATAATTCTGACAGACCATCGAGATCCTATAACTCTGACAGACCGTCTAGATCTTATAATTCTGACAGATCTTATAACTCTGACAGGTCTTATAATTCAGATAGATCTTATAACTCAGATAGGTCATATAGCCCCAGACCACAAAGAGATTCATCAGGAGGTGGCAGCAGTGAGGGTGGAGTAAGAAAAAGACGCCCAAGAGTTGGCGAGCGTGTTCAATCGCAACCACGTGGTCAGGGTGGAGGTTATGGTAGTAATAGGAGCTGGGGAGGCAATCAGGACTCTGGTTATAGCACATCCTCTAGAGGGGGTAAGACTCTCAAAAAGAAAAAACCATTTAAACAGATTAAATATAAAGAAAACGCCGATCCGAATGCTCCAATTCGTTTGAATAAATATATTGCCAATGCTGGTATTTGCTCACGTAGGGAGGCCGACGAGTATATTCTTGCGGGTGTCATATCTGTAAATGGCGAGGTAATTAAAGAGTTGGGAACAAAGATTACTCGTGCCGATGAGGTTAAATTTCACAATCAACCAGTGCAGCTTGAGAGTAAAGTGTATGTTCTACTAAATAAGCCTAAAGGGTTTGTTACTACCACAGATGATCCAGAAAACCGAAAGACAGTAATGGAGCTGGTTAAAAGTGCGGCTTCGGAAAGAATTTATCCGGTTGGACGTCTTGACCGTGCTACCACTGGTGTGTTATTGCTTACTAATGATGGCGATTTGGCATCTAAATTAACACATCCGAAATACGAGAAGAGAAAAATTTATCAGGTGTGGCTTGATAAACCAGTTTCGATGGAGCACATGCAGGCTATTGCTGATGGTGTTGAGCTAGAAGATGGTGATATTAATGCAGATGCAATTAGTTATGTTACTGAGGAAGATTTAACTCAAGTGGGTATCGAGATTCACTCGGGCAGGAATAGAATTGTTAGACGTATATTTGAGAGTCTTGGTTATAGAGTAATTAAGCTTGATAGAGTGTACTTTGCTGGTCTTACAAAGAAGAAGCTTTCTCGTGGTAAATGGCGCTATTTATCGGAACAAGAGGTGAATATGCTTCGCATGGGTGCATTTGATTAACTAATAAATTAGAATTTAAAATATTATACAACCAAGTCCCTTGAGCGGGATAACGGTGTTGGATTATGAAACAGATTAAGAGATTTAAAATATCGGAGGCTTTACAGCTTAATAATTTTGGAGAAGAGATAAACGTAAAAGGGTGGGTGCGAACCCGCAGAGGTAATAAAAATGTTGGATTTGTTGCTTTGAACGACGGTTCTACTGTTCATAACATACAGATTGTTATTGATGTAGCGCAGTTTGGTGAAGAGTTTCTTAAACCCATTACTACTGGTGCTTGTATTAATGTGAATGGCAAGCTCGTGGAATCGCAAGGCAAAGGGCAAACCGTTGAGATACAGGCTACAGAGGTTGAGATATACGGTGGAGCTGACCCAACCACTTATCCTTTGCAGAAGAAGGGGCACTCGTTAGAGTTTCTAAGAGAGATTGCTCATCTTCGTCCTCGTACAAATACATTTGGTGCAATTTTTAGAATGCGCCATCATATGTCTTATGCTATTCATAAGTATTTTAATGATAGAGGGTTCTTCTATTTTCATACTCCCATTATTACAGCTTCGGATGCTGAGGGAGCGGGATCTATGTTTGAAGTAACGGCTCTTGATTTAAGTAATCCTCCTAAAACTGAGGATGGCAAAATAGATTTTTCGGAAGATTTCTTTGGAAAGCAAACTAACCTCACCGTATCGGGACAACTTGAGGGTGAGCTAGGTGCAATGTCGCTGGGTGCTATTTATACTTTTGGTCCTACATTCAGGGCCGAGAATTCTAATACTCCACGTCACCTTGCAGAGTTTTGGATGATTGAGCCTGAGGTTGCATTTAATGATAATGATGACAACATGGATTTGGCCGAGGATTTTCTGAAATATCTTATTAGTTATGCTCTAGAGCACTGCAAAGATGATATTGAATTTCTTGCTAAGATGTATGATGAGGAGCTAGTAGACCGCTTACGATTTGTTGTGGATAACGAGTTTGTGAGACTTACATATACCGATGGTGTAAAGATTTTGGAGGAGTCGGGGCATAAGTTTGAGTTTCCAGTATATTGGGGAGCCGATCTTCAGTCTGAGCACGAGAGATATCTTGTTGAGAAGCATTTTAAACGTCCAGTGATTTTGACAGACTATCCAAAGGAGATTAAGTCGTTTTACATGAAACACAACGAGGATGGTAAGACGGTGCGTGCTATGGATGTGCTTTTCCCTAAGATTGGTGAAATTATTGGTGGTTCTGAGCGAGAATCGGATTATGATAAGTTGATGAATCATGTGGAGGCTATTAAAATGAATACCGATCCGATATGGTGGTATCTCGAAACTCGTAAGTTTGGTACTGCGCCACATGCGGGTTTTGGACTTGGATTTGAGCGTTTAATGTTGTTCATTACGGGAATGACAAATATACGCGACGTTATTCCATTTCCAAGAACTCCAAATAATGCAGATTTTTAAATTACTTGCAAAAAGTAAGTATCTTGAATTATTATTAGGTTATAAATATATTAAATGGATAAAATACGAAACTTTTGTATCATAGCTCATATAGATCATGGAAAGAGCACCTTGGCCGACAGACTTTTGGAATTTACAAAGACAGTGGATGGAAAAGACTTGCAGTCGCAGGTGCTAGATAGCATGGATCTGGAGCGTGAACGTGGAATTACCATTAAGAGTCACGCAATTCAGATGGACTATGTGTATAAAGGGGAGAAATATATACTTAATCTTATTGATACACCGGGGCACGTGGATTTCTCGTATGAGGTATCGCGTTCTATAGCTGCTTGCGAGGGTGCATTGCTAATTGTTGATGCTGCTCAAGGAATTCAAGCACAGACTATATCTAACGTCTATATGGCTATTGAGCACGATCTAGAAATTATTCCTGTGATTAATAAAATAGACTTGGACAGTGCTATGCCTGATGAGGTAGAGGATCAAATTGTGGATCTTTTAGGTACGCCCAGAGAGGAGATTATACGTGCTAGTGGGAAGTCGGGAATTGGAATTGAAGAGATTTTGAGTGCCATTATTGAACGAGTTCCTGCGCCTGTAGGTGATCCGGAGGCACCGCTGCAAGCTCTAATTTTTGATTCGGTATTTAATTCGTTTCGTGGAATTATTGCCTATTTTAAAATAAAGAACGGGTCTATAAAAAAGGGTGATGCCGTTAAGTTTATAAATACCGGAAAGGAGTATAATGCTGATGAGGTGGGTATACTACGTTTGGGTATGGAACCCCGCTCGGAGGTCTTTTGTGGAGATGTAGGTTACATCATTTCTGGTATAAAAACTTCTAAAGAAGTGAAGGTTGGTGATACAATTACTCATCTTAAACGTCCTGCTCCTAAAGCTATTGAGGGGTTTGAAGAGGTTAAACCGATGGTTTTTGCTGGTGTATATCCAATAGATAGTGAAGATTTTGAAGATCTTCGTACTTCTTTAGAAAAACTGCAGCTTAATGATGCATCACTAACGTTTCAGCCTGAATCTTCGGTTGCCCTTGGATTTGGATTTAGATGCGGCTTCCTAGGGTTGTTGCATATGGAAATTGTGCAGGAACGACTTGAGCGGGAGTTTAATATGGACGTGATTACTACTGTCCCAAACGTCTCGTATAAGGTTTATGATAAGAAGGGTAACATGAAAGAGGTGCATAATCCGGGTGGTTTGCCTGATGTTACTTTGATTGATCATATTGAAGAGCCCTACATTCGTGCATCGGTAATAACATTTACTGACTATATTGGACCAATCATGACTCTTTGCTTGGGCAAACGTGGTGAGTTGATTAAACAGAATTATATTTCTGGAAACAGAATTGAAATCATATACGATATTCCGCTTGGTGAGATTGTAATTGATTTCTATGATAAGCTAAAAAGTATATCTAAGGGGTATGCATCTTTTGATTATCAGATTCATGATTTCAGACCATCTAAATTGGTTCGCCTTGATATTTTATTGAATGGTGAACCAGTTGATGCTTTGTCTACGCTTACACATATAGATAATGCTCAGGCTTTTGGAAGGAGGATGTGCGAGAAACTGAAAGAGCTAATTCCACGTCAGCAATTTGATATTGCTATTCAGGCTGCTATTGGTGCCAAGATTATTGCTCGTGAAACTATTAAGGCTGTTAGAAAGGATGTTACTGCAAAATGTTATGGAGGTGATATTTCTCGTAAACGCAAACTTCTTGAGAAGCAAAAAGAGGGTAAGAAGCGCATGAAGCAGGTGGGTAACGTTGAGGTGCCACAGACGGCTTTCTTGGCTGTACTTAAACTGGATTAATAGCTTCTAAATATTATTTACTGAAACTATAATTATAAAAATAGGAAGATGAAACTAAAACTTTTTTTATTAACGATACTGTCATTTGGGCTTTTTACTTTTGCTCAGGCTCAGTTTGTGAACGAAACACCTATTAACGAAATAGATGCAGACTATATTAAAATATGGTCTGATTCGGGTCCATTGCTAAGTTCTAAGATTACAGTTAGAGTAGATTGGGGTCAGGGTGGAAGAACACCGCAGATTACTGACGATAGGAGGAGGATAGTCTCTTTTAATGGTATGATGGACGTAATTAATATGCTTAGTAAGGAAGGTTTTGAGTTGATTCAGATAGTACGCGATTCGAAAGATGAAACTGAATTTTTTTACCTTAAAAGGAAAGATAGCAATAAAACGAATTTGAATTAAGTTGACAGATGTTAGACGCTTTAATTCACAATTCGTATTTTTCGGTCTTCCTTATTATTGCTTTAGGTTTTCTGTTAGGAAACATTAAAATAAAAGGTGTTTCCTTAGATTCCTCTGCGGTTCTATTTGTTGCTTTGCTTTTTGGTCATTATGGAGTAATAATACCTAAGGCATTGGGTAACTTTGGCTTGGTGCTGTTTATTTTTACTATTGGAATACAGTCGGGACCAGGTTTCTTTGATTCTTTTAAAAAGAATGGCAAGAATATATTTATATTGTGTGCTCTTATAATTGGTAGTGCAGGTGCAGTAGGTTTGCTTATGGGTTATCTCCTAGATGTAGAAATTGAAGGGGTAATTGGACTTATATCTGGTGCATTAAGCAGTACACCTGCTCTTGCTACGGCAACTGATTTAACTGATTCGCCAATTGTTTCTATTGCTTATGGAATTACTTATCCTTTTAGTGTTATAGGTATTATTTTGTTTGTTAAGCTTTTCCCTAATATATTTAGAGTAGACCTTAAGAAAGAGACTTTAAAAATTGAAGAGCAATCTAAATCAACTTACCCTGAGGTTAAAAGTGCAGTTTTTAGGGTCATAAATCCAAATGTATTTGGTAAGACGCTGGCTAGGCTCCAGGTTAGAACGATGACTGGTGCAGTTGTATCGCGCTATTCGCATAATGGGGTTATATCAATTGCAAGATCTAAAACTAAGCTTTGTGAGGGTGATCTACTAAAAGCCGTGGGAACTGAGAACTCTTTGGATCAGTTTGCACTTCTAATTGGCGAAAGGGCTAATGTAAACCTCCCAGTTGAGAGTAACCAGGTGTCGGAAACCTTGCTTGTGACTAATAAAAAGATTGTAGGCAGAACTTTGGGTGCACTGAACTTTACAGCTGTTTATGGATGTAATGTTACTTATATTAGAAGAAGTGGCATAAATTTGTCGCCAACGCCAGATCTGAAGATTAAATTTGGTGATAAGCTTGTGGTGGTTGGAGAACAAGATAATGTTAAGGAAATTGGGATGTTATTGGGTAATGATGTAAAGAAATTATCTAGTACCGACTTCTTCCCAATTGCGATGGGTATTGTTTTAGGTATTCTGGTTGGACAACTTCAGCTTGCCTTCTCAGATTCGTTCTCTTTTTCATTGGGACTTACAGGAGGTGTGCTTATTGTAGCACTGTTGCTGAGTAAAATTGGTAAAACGGGTTCTATTTTATGGACTATGTCTGACACTTCTAATCAGCTCCTGAGGCAGCTGGGGCTACTTTTATTTCTTGCCGAAGTTGGTACCTCTGCGGGTGAAACACTTGTAGCTACTTTTCAGACTTATGGATTATTGTATTTTTTTATTGGTGTTGTAATTACTCTGGTGCCTATGATCTTGGCTGGCATTGTGGGGCGATATGTGTTAAAACTTAATGC
>DUUR01000130.1 GCA_012841425.1 Bacteroidales bacterium
CAATATTTCCTCCAAATGCAGGACGAATTTGGTAGAGTAAGTTTTTATAAACCTGCCCAGTTCTCTTTATTTCATGGTCTCCAATTTCTAAAGAGGTGCAATCGGCTGTTAGCCCACTGCCTAAGGCCGAAGATACACGTGGACCTAGATCTCTTCCAATGATAGTTGCCCCGAGAAGGCATATTTCGGGCTTCTCTTTCTTAAAGAGCTCAACCATTATTGAGGTGTGTGGCAATGTGGAGTATGGTGAAAGACGCTCATCTTTAAATATATGTAACACATCAACACCATAAGGAAATACCTGCTTGTCTACTCCATCTGTATTGGCACTAGCAGCTATTGCCTCTAATTTACATCCCAGTTGATTGGCAAGTGAGCGACCCTTGGTTAGTAGTTCAAGACTCACTTCTGCAACGTTGCCATCTTCTATCTCTAAATATACAAATAAGTTATTCATCTTTTAAATTAAATAGGTATCAGTAAATTAATTTCTTAACCGATAGTGTGGTTTTCTATCAGCTCCTTCATAAGTGAATCTATTTCGATATCACTATCTGAGATATGTTTACTTTCTTTGGTCTGAAATACTACATTCTCTGTTCTCTTAACTTTTGTTGGAGAGCCCGAGAGGCCACATTCTTTAGGGTCGGCACCTACATCAGCTACTCCCCATTCGGTAAGATTAAGGTAAGGTCTGCTACTATAAATATCAATATAGTCAATATTTTCCATCTGACGCTCGGTAATAGTTTTTGCATGTTTGTATTTCAGCAATAACTTAGCGTTGCGTGGTCGGCAAGGACGTGCCGATCCGTTGACAGTTATCAAAGCAGGTAGGGGTGCTTCTACAACTTCAACACCATTCTCGAGACGACGCTTTACTCTTATTTTATCGTCACTCACCACCTCAATATTCTCTGCATAAGTAATTTGAGGTATTCCCAACTTTTCTGCTACCTGTGGACCTACTTGAGCTGTATCTCCATCAATTGCCTGACGACCGGATACTATTATATCAAATTTGCCAATCTTTTTGATTGCCATTGATAAAGCATATGATGTTGCTAGAGTATCGGCCCCTGCGAAGGCTCTATCAGTGAGAAGAACACCATCATCTGCACCACGAAACATTCCTTCGCGCAATATTTCGGCAGCTCGCCCTGGCCCCATTGTAAGCATGGTAATACGTGAACCTGGATATTGTTCTTTTATACCAAGTGCCTGTTCAAGCGCACTAAGATCTTCTGGGTTAAAGATAGCAGGAAGTGCTGCCCTGTTTACCGTTCCATCGGCTTTCATTGCATTTTTCCCAACGTTTCGGGTATCGGGAACCTGCTTAGCCAACACAATAATGTTAAATGCCATGTTTAAGTTTGTTTCTGTTATAAATTTTAGAAGTAAAACACAAATATATCAAAAAACGTTTAAACAACGGGTTGAAATGAAAACATTTAACGATACATAAATGTTAATTAGATAGAGGAAATTATGTACAAAAAAATATTATTATCAAATAATTTTAGGTGAATATTGATTACAGGATACTATCTTTGTACAAATTAATTACAAAATCTATGTATAAAACTCACCCCTTTATTATTGCTTTAACTTCTATATTGATTCTGAGCAGTTGCTCTGGAATTAAATATCTAACTGTAGAAACTCGTGAACCCGCTCAGGTTACACTTCCTCATAATGTTTTGAGAGTGGTAGTTGTTAATAATGTAGTTGAACAGCCCGCTGATATTGGTCATAATTTAATGAGCATAGGCAGCTCAACTTCTAATAGAGTTGAAGCATCGTCAGATAGTGTTGCTATATTTTATACCGAAGCTTTAGCACAGTTTCTTAATGATGAGAATTATTTTCAAAGAGTGAGCTTTTATAACGATCCTATCAGGAATGATGAAGATTTTTTTCAAGAAAGGTTGCTAGACCCTGTGAGAATGAACGAAATAAGAAAAGAGACTGGTGCTGATGCAATTATTTCACTTGATAGGCTGATTGCTGAGACTATAAAAAAAGAACATTTCAAGCAACAGGGATATACTTATAGTGAACTTACGGGCAAGATTAATTCAACTATTAGAGTGTACCTACCAACAATGGAAGGTAAGATACCACGTGTATTATTTACTGATAGTTTGCACTGGGTAGGTTTTGATATTCAAGATGGTAGAGCATATTCACACGAAATGCTTCCTTCACGTGAAGAGGCGATGAAAAGTTTGGCAGTTAAGGCAGCAGAGAAGATGACGTATGTTTTTGCACCTCATTGGGAGAGGCAAGATAGGTGGTATTATACATCGGCTTCGAAACTTATGCGTGAAGGGGAAACCTTTGTTAAAGGTGCAGAATGGCTGAAAGCAATTGAAAAGTGGGAAGAATATTTTAATCATTCATCAAACAGGAATAAAGTAAATAAAGCAAAAGCAGCAAATAATATAGCACTGGCGTATGAGATGCTTGGTGATATGACAGAAGCTTATAAATGGGCAACAGAGGCTAACAATCTTTTTGTTGAGTCAACTGCTCCCAATTCACTGGAAAGAAGGAGATCATTATTGTATAAGAATGAAATTGAAAGGCGCAATAACACGTTGAACAGCATAAATATGCAAGAATAACTGATATTGATGCAAAAAAACTACGAATACATTGACTCTATTTAGAAAATTTCATTACCTTTGCAAAAGAATCTTCAACAGTAAATTTACTCATATTACTGTTAATTTTTTTCAAATTCATTCGAAACTCAATTATTTCTCTGCTTTTAAATATTATGGAATAAATACCTCCGTAAATATAACAGAGTATAATTCGAATATTTCAAATTACAATTACCATAAACGAATTTCAATATATCTAGATGGCTTATAACATTATTGAGCTTAATGAAAAGCTTACAACAGAATTGCGTGTCCTCGCCAAAGAGATGGGTATTAGACGCCCCGATGCATACAAGAAAGAAGAACTAATTTATAAAATTCTTGACGAACAAGCGATTGTTGAAACAAAAAAATTGACTTCCGATGGAGGTTCCAGGCAAAACAATAAAAACCCTAAATACAGGGACAATAAGCCTGTAGCAAAAAAAACGGCTACTAAAAAGGTCGAAACTCAAGCACCTCAGGCAGCCTCTGTCAAGAATGAAAAAAAGGTTGTTGATATAACTCCACAGGAGTTAAAAAAACAATCAGCAAAAAACAAGGAAGTTAAACCTGTTCAAGAAAAAGCACCTGAGGTAAAAGTTCAGGAGGTAAAAGCTCCGGTAGTAAAAGTTGTAGAAAAAAAATCAGATGCAACACCTCAACCAGCTGACAACCAACCTAAATCTGAAAACACAAAAGAAAACAAACCAATACAATTGGTATTCAGATCTTCTAAACATAGAAAAGAGGATAAAAAAAATACACCTCCATCAGTCACACTTCCTCCGGTAGTGGCTGAAGACTCACAGGTTGAAGTGGTGGAGAAAGCTAAAACTACAGCTCCAGTTGCTGGAGAAAAGGTTTCAATTCTTGACTTAGTAACACCTTCTCCAATACAGCAAAAACCACAGCCGCAACAGAACAAACAACATGCTCCAGCACCGGCACCAGCTCAAAAACAAAAAGAAAAGGAAAAAGAGAAAGACCCCGTTTATGATTTTGATGGTATATTAGAAGCATCGGGGGTTCTTGAAATAATGTCGGATGGATATGGATTTCTTCGATCTTCAGACTACAATTACATGTCGTCACCAGATGATATATATGTGTCGCAATCACAGATAAGGCTGTTTGGACTTAAAACTGGTGATGTTGTAGAAGGACCTATTCGCCCTCCTAAAGAGGGAGAAAAATTCTTTCCTTTGGTTAAGGTTGATCGTTTAAATGGCCGTAACCCTGATGCGGTGAGAGATCGTGTGCCGTTTGACCACCTCAAGCCTTTATTCCCTGATGAGAAGTTTAACCTTACTAAAGGACATAACGACAACCTATCATGCAGAGTAGTTGATATGTTTACACCTATTGGCAAAGGGCAGCGAGGGTTAATTGTAGCACAACCTAAAACTGGTAAAACGGTATTGCTAAAAGATATTGCTAATGCAATTGCAGACAACCACCCTGAGGTGTATATGATTATACTTCTGATTGACGAAAGACCAGAAGAGGTAACAGATATGGAAAGAAGCGTTAATGCTGAAGTAATTGCTTCAACATTTGACGAGCCAGCCGATCATCACGTGAAAATTGCAGAGATTGTATTGAATAAAGCTCGCCGACTAGTAGAGTGTGGTCATGATGTTGTAATTTTGCTTGACTCAATAACAAGACTTGCACGAGCTTACAATACTGTACAACCTGCCTCAGGAAAAGTGCTCTCGGGTGGTGTAGATGCCAACGCTTTACATAAGCCAAAACGCTTTTTTGGTGCTGCACGTAATATTGAAAATGGTGGTTCTCTTACAATAATTGCAACTGCTCTTACCGATACTGGTTCGAAAATGGATGATGTTATTTTTGAAGAGTTCAAGGGTACAGGTAATATGGAGCTTCAGCTTGATAGAAAACTTTCTAATAAGCGTATATTCCCATCTGTAGATATTATTGCTTCAAGTACTCGTCGCGACGATCTACTGCTTAATGCTGAATCATTAAATCGTATGTGGGTACTACGCAATTTCTTAAGTGATATGAACTCTGTAGAAGCTATGGAATTTTTATTACAACGTTTGAGAAGAACTAAGAGTAATGAAGAGTTTCTGATCTCGATGAACGATTAGAACTATTCGCATGAAATAAATAGTATATGAAAATGAGGGATTAATTCTCTCATTTTTTTTATATGCTACTTGCTAGGAACTGCTTCTGTTTTCTCTCAAACCTACTATTTGTCATACACATATACTGATAGGTTTATACCTATATTTACTCTTCCATTCTTATCGTTATGCTTGGGTGTATACATCTACTTTTAGGTGTATAACTATACTGTGATGTACTACTTGTTTATTATCTAAACAGTGTGAATCTTTTTACAACACAAAAAAATGCCCCATATGTAAACATACAGGGCAAAATATTATAAACAAATATCTATTTCTAGAATCTATATCCTACAGAAAGGTAAGCATTTTGATTTTTGATATCTCCATTACTTGATTCTGCAATATTAACAAGACCCATATCCCAACCTAAGTCGAGTAAAAGTGGACCAAATTCAGCGCCAACACCTAGACCTAGTCCGGCATCAAATCTTTTAAGAAAACCATCATCGCCAAACACATCACCTTCAGTTTCTGCACCAATACCTCCTACAGAACCACTAAGTTTTGATTTTCCACCAATTCCGTATGCGGCATAAGGACCGGCATGTAATACTACACGAGTTCCTGGGGATACATCAATTTTATAAGCATAGTGTACAGGTATTTGCAAGTACATTGGATTAACAGTTAATTCACCTGAAGCATCACCAAATGATGAGGTATAACTTGCACCTTTTGTTGTGAAGTACAATCCTGTTTGAATAGCTGAATTGTACGCAAAATCATAATCGGCAGCTAATCCAATATGGAAACCGATTTTAACGTTTTTATCATCAAGTTCATCTCCATAAAAGTTAGACATATTAACTCCACCTTTGATACCTAAATTCATCTGTGCACTTACTGCTGTTACCATTGCAAGCATAGCAACAACTAGCATAAATCTCATTTTTTTCATAATTAATCTTTTTAGTTAAGTTTGTTATCAGTTCTGAAGAGGTTTTATCTTCAAAACGTATATAAAACGCCCGTAACGGTTTTTTGTTCGATTATTTGTAGATCAACTCAAAAGGCTCAGAAGAGAACAGCTCGTTGGCAACACTTTTGATTTGCTCAGCCGATATCGCATCAACTTTTGAGAAAACCTCTTCTAAATCTATGAATCGTTTGTGATGAAGATAGTTTTTGGCCATGTTTAGAGCATTATTTTCGTTCATCTCGGCAGATATACCCAATTGCCCTTTCCACTGCCGTTTTGCTACTGTGAGCTGCATGGGTGTGAGCGCTTTCTCCATTATACTCTTAAGTTCTTTTTTTATCAATCTGAGGCACTTGTCTTTGTTTTTGGGGTCACATGCAAAATAGATAGAGTAAAAGCCAGTATCGCTATAAAGAGTAATGTTTGATTCGATATTATAAACTAGTCCGTTTTTCTCTCTCAACGACCTGCTTAACCTGCTATTGAGGCTACCTCCTCCTAAAATACTATTTAGTAAATACACAACGTACCTATCGGGATGATACATATTATATTTATTCCAACCCAGCACTACATGCGTTTGTGTTGTGTTTTTATCGATAATACGAGTTACAGGTGTTGTTATTATGGGGGCAACTCTGTTTTTTGCCTCAACCGGTTCTTGCTTAATATTAAAGTATTTCTCGGTTAATTTTAAAACTTTTGAAAATGGTGTTTTACCGAAAGAGAAAAAGACCATCTTGGAAGTTTGATATTGTCGTTTAACGAAAGAATTCACATTGTCACTGTTGAAAGAGTTAAGCGTATGTAGTTCGCCAAGTATATAATGACCAATATCATGTCCTGAGAATATCAGATTCTCGAAATCATCATAAATAAGCTCAGATGGATTATCGTCATACGAATCAATTTCATCCAGTACAACCTCACGCTCTCTATTAATTTGAATTTGTGGAAACTCGGAATTAAAGATAATATCACCTAGCAGCTCTACTGCACGGGGGAAATACTCTTTGAGGAAAGTAGAGTAAATAAAAGTCTCTTCTTTTGTAGTAAACGCATTAAGGTCGCCACCTACATTCTCCATTCTATTGGATATATGATGAGCC
>DUUR01000131.1 GCA_012841425.1 Bacteroidales bacterium
AATAACTTCATCTCTCGGAATGCCCATGCTTTCTGCAACATCTTTAATTTTCTTTAATTGTGTTTCTCTTGCAATTTGAATGTCTGATTTCATAAAAATATTTTATTTATAACTTTTCCTCAAGTAAAGCAAGCTGATCACGTAGCTGTGCAGCTTCAAGAAATTCAAGTTTCTTAGCAGCAGCAAGCATAGCTTTACGAGTTTGCTCAATCTTGGCTTTTAATTCATCTTTAGTAGCAAACTTCTCGAGCGGCTCAGCAGCTAATGATCTGTAGTCAGGCTCAACATAAGCCCTCGCCTCCATAGAAGAGGTGTACTCTTTGCTGAGAGCCGATGATTGTGCTCTTATAATTTGTGTTGGAGTGATACCATGCTCCTCATTATATTTTAACTGTTTCTCACGTCGTCTGTTTGTTTCATCTATTGTCAACCTCATACTATTAGTAATCTTGTCGGCATAGAAAATCACTTTACCATTAACATTACGCGCCGCCCTACCCGCTGTTTGTGTAAGCGAACGATGAGACCGTAGGAACCCTTCCTTATCAGCATCAAGTATAGCAACAAGTGATACCTCTGGTAGGTCCAACCCTTCCCTTAATAGGTTTACTCCAATTAACACATCAAATACACCAGCTCTCAAATCATCCATAATTTTCACTCTATCCAAAGTTTCAACATCAGAGTGAATATAATTACAGCGAACTCCGTTTTCTGTTAAATAATCTGTAAGCTCTTCGGCCATCCTTTTAGTTAGAGTAGTAACCAATACGCGCTCGTTTATTTCCGAACGTTGTTGAATCTCCTCCATTAAATCATCTATCTGGTTCATGCTTGGACGCACATCAATTGGAGGGTCAAGTAAGCCTGTGGGGCGAATTAACTGATCAACAACAATGCCTTCCGACTTCTCTAATTCATAGTCGGCAGGAGTGGCACTAACAAATATAATATCCTTAGATAATGCCTCAAACTCTTCAAATTTAAGCGGTCTGTTATCAATAGCAGCTGGCAATCTAAAACCATACTCCACAAGGTTTGTCTTCCTCGAATGGTCTCCACCATACATAGCACGTATTTGCGGAATAGTTACATGGCTCTCATCAATAACAGTAAGATAATCATCCGGAAAGAAATCCAGCAAGCAGAATGGTCTGGTACCTGGTGCACGCCCGTCAAAATAACGAGAATAATTTTCAATACCCGAGCAATACCCAATCTCTTTTATCATCTCCACATCGTAAGTCACCCTTTCATATATTCGCTTAGCTTCAAACGGTTTTCCAATCTCATTAAAGAACTCAACCTGCTTTCCCAGATCTATTAATATTTCGTCAACAGCTCTGTTTATGCGCTCTTGTGTAGTAACAAACAAATTTGCTGGAAAAATACGATACGAATCAACCCTTTCTAAAGTTACTCCAGTAAGCGGATCTACAGATTCAATACTTTCAATCTCATCACCCCAGAAAATTATCCTAATAATATAATCATGGTAAGCCAAAAACACATCAACAGTATCACCCTTTACCCTAAAGTTTCCTCTGTCGAAATCAACAGTTTCGTTTCTAGAATATAAGCTAGAAACCAAAAGGCGAAGTAGCTCATCCCTATCTATATTTTGACCAACCTTTATTTCTATTGTAGTTTTCTGAAAATCCTCTGGATTACCAATACCATAAAGACAAGAAACCGAAGATACCACAATCACATCCTTCCTTCCCGAAAGCAACGAAGAAGTAGTAGCCAGTCGCAGTTTCTCTAGCTCATCATTAATAGAAAGATCTTTCTCAATATAAGTGTCTGTTGTAGGAAGGTAAGCCTCAGGCTGATAATAATCGTAATACGACACAAAATACTCAACAGCATTATTCGGAAAGAAATTTTTAAACTCACTATATAGCTGAGCTGCAAGAGTTTTATTATGACTGAGTATTAATGTAGGTTTATTAATCTCCTTTATAACATTTGCAACAGTAAATGTCTTACCCGATCCTGTTACCCCTAATAAAGTTTGATAAGTTACATTCTGCCTAAGACCATCAACCAAAGCTGCAATAGCATCGGGCTGATCGCCTGTAGGCACAAATTCAGATGTAAGTTTAAATTTTATACTCATAAATAATTATCAAGGTGCTCCCCAATATGGTTTGGTTTCATAAATACTAATAACCTCAAAAGCTGAATTTAGCGATATATGAACAATATAACCGGGAATCAAATTATCTTTATTATTATCGGCGTATGACTTAACTAATGGCACATTAGCTTCATAAGTGCCATTTCCTATCCTCTTATACTGTAGACCCACAAGATCAGGTGCAAAGCTAATCCTCAAGTTATCTGTCTGAGCCGCAGTCATCAGCAGTTCGCCAGTAATTCTTTCTCTTGACACACCTCCAGAATCAAAAAAACGATTTACGTGAGGTGCTAAAAACCTATACAAGCCGTTATGATCTAACGAAGAAAGAGCTGAATAAAAACCACTTACGGTAGTTCTAATTGAATCAAGCTCAAAATCTTCAACCGGTGCAGCTTGATAAAGCCAATCGTATCTCTTTTGAACCTCACCCACATAATCGCCTTTAAGATCACCATGACGCGAAAACTCTAAATATTCGTAGTACGACTCAGCGGAGTTTGTTTTCAATGCCACAATCCACGATAATGAATCTAATCTAGCTTCAACAAGAG
>DUUR01000132.1 GCA_012841425.1 Bacteroidales bacterium
CCTCTTTTAGATGTGGAAGTGAATATTTTGTTACCCAAAAATAAGAAAATACATTATTGTAAAATGTTTGGATCAATTGCTCAGATGAAATATTCTCTAGGCTTTCGGTTTCCCAATGTAGTGCAATTTCCACTATCACCACCCGTTATGAGTGCCACTTTTCCTAAAAGTTTATTCACCTGCTGCATAGGAGTTGTTATGGACTCAGGTTTTAGCTTAGATTCTTTACCTGGACGGTTTTGCTCTTGTTTGGGCCGTAGCTTTTTTTTATCACCTTGTTTTTGCATAATTATATTATTTACCCAACAATCTGTTGGAAGGTTTATACTCAATTAAAATATAGATTAAGCTTTACTTAAATATAGACTAAGCTTTCTCAATTTTTAAACCTCTCTTAGTTAATATGGTTCATGATAAAGTCATCATTTTTAATCTTTTCTTTATTGTTAACTTCATTATTAATTAGAGAATTACAGAACACTAAACATGTTTTTGCTGTTTTACTTATACAAATACTTCACACATAAATTTAACAGCCACTTATATGAAACTAAGATCATACGAAGCATTCTGGTTACTAAAAAACGGACTCATGAATAGCTATCCTTCTCTTCAAGAAGATATTAAGTGCGATGTGGCAGTTATAGGTGCCGGAATTACAGGTGCACTAATTAGTCACACTTTACTTAAAGCTGGCTACAATACAGTTGTAATTGATAAAAGGGATGCTGCAGCTGGTAGCTCATCGGCAACTACCTCTATGTTGCAATATGAGATTGACACCCCTATGATTGATTTAGCCGAAATGGTTGGCGAAGAAGGCGCTGTTATAAGTTACAAAGCTGGTGTAGAATCTCTGCAAATGCTTGAAGATCTAATAAGAGAAGAGAATATTGATGGTGGTTTTGGTATTAAAAAATCGCTACAGGTATCTCATTCAAAGGAAAATATAGCAAAACTGAAAGAGGAATATCTTTTTCGTAAAAAACATTTTTTTAATGTTGAATGGCTATCATCTGAAGAGATTAAAGAGAGGTATAAAATAAATTCCCATGATGGAATATTATCGGCAGAGGGTGCTTCAATTGATGCATTTAAGTTTACTCATGAGCTGTTTTATAAAAATCACAAAAGAGGATTACGCATATATGATCACACTGAGATTAAGAAGATTACTTATGGAGATAATGTTGTAATAAGGACTAAAAACGGAAATAAAATTGTATGCAAGAAGGTTGTATTCTGTAGTGGTTTTGAGACATTGAAAATGTTTAAAGAAAAATATGCCGATATCGTTACAACTTTTGCTACTGTAAGCGAACAAAACCATGATATGTGCAATGAATTAAAAGATTTACTTATTTGGGAAACGGGCATTCCGTACATCTATATGCGTACTACCGACGATAATCGTCTGTTAGTTGGTGGTGAAGATATCCCTTTTAAATACAATGGAATAAATGACAGATTAAAAAGAAAAAAAGCTGATATGCTAGTAAAGAAAACGGAAAGTCTTTTGCCTGATTATAATTTCATAGAGGACTATAGGTGGGCAGGCGCTTTTGGACAAACTAAAGATGGTTTACCCTATATTGGAGAACACCCCGATTATAAGAATACAATATTTGTACTCGGATTTGGAGGTAATGGTATCACTTTTTCGGCACAAGGCATGAAGCTGGTGCTTAAAATATTAGCAGGTGAATATGATCCATTGCTTTATCTATATCGATTTAACAGATAATATAAGTACACACATTCTATTTTAGTCTAGTCTTAGTATACCTTAGCCTTACTCTAGTCCACCTTTATCAATATTGGTGGAGGAAGCCTTAGAACTTTATCTGCGGCAACAGAAGCCGAGCGAGTTAACGCTTGTGCATCTCTAACATCTCTTTGCTTGAACTCATTAAATGTAAAAGTTTCACCTGAAAGATTTTTAATCTGCTTTACTATTAATTCTCTCCCAGCTGCATTTATATATGAAATATTATTGTTCATTAAACTAATTGGTTCGGAACGCCACACACCTGTTGCATATGTATATCCACCTTCATAAGTACCAACATAAGAGAATGTAGGGTCTGCAACAATATGCTTCCACAAAACCTCATTTACATCGCTTGTTACATCAACATTTTGGAAGAACCCCCACCCTTGCCACAATTTAAGCTCATTAATATCGGCTCTGGGTACAGTTTAAAACGCTAAATTATTCGTAATAAATAATTTAGCGTTTTTGTTTTTCTTGCCGTGTCCGCAATTTGTCCGCATTTTTGAGAAAGTTCGAAAATTTACACTATTTTAGCAATATTTTATATTGACTAAACACGGCATTTTAAGATTGAATTTTCGTGATCCATATAGTTTTCAATATAGGAAAACTAATATTGTTTCCTTGTAAGAAAATAATTTTCTCAACTGTATTGAGCATTGAAACTATAAAGGAAACAAAAATATTTTATGCTCTTAGCCTATTCATAAAAGTAGAAATAAGATGCGGCAAATTATCTTTTACATTCTCCTTCTTATCAAGTAATAAATTCATATTCCTTTCCACAAACTCTAGCATACCATCA